>CAZRMB010000062.1:0-2818 GCA_964600925.1 uncultured Syntrophomonas sp. | reverse complement strand
CTGATGCCTTGTCGACCCGTGCCATCGTAGCTGCTTTTATTGCCGGATATGTTGGCTTGAATGCTGCGGCATTCGTGACCGCCCTGGAATTTGGTTCCCAGTACCATCTGTTCCAGGCGGCAGACGGCACCCCATTGTATTTTCCTTATTCGATCAAAGTTGCGTTGATTGCAATGATGAGCGAGCACATGCTGCTGGCCGGACCGGTGGAGGGTTTGACCACTGCTCTGGGGGCCTGGTTCGTGGCCAAAAATTATCCGGCGTTAATGACGGAAAGGTTATTAGGCAGGATCAAACCAGATGAGTTAGGGGTGGATCATCATGTTTAAAGATTTTAAGAGGCTGTGGATGGCCCTGGGTATATTCATCGTTCTATGTCCTCTGGGGTTGATTGCCACTGGCACTGCATTTGGAGAATGGGGAACAGATCAGTTGCCGGAGGAAGTCGGTTTTATTCCTGCGGGTCTGGCCAGATTTGCTGATTCCTGGAGCAGAAGTCCTTTGCCGGATTATGGTGTCCCTGGTTGGGGAGAAAATTTTGCCCAGTCGGCCGGGGGGTACATTTTATCTGCCCTGGTGGGCGTTTTACTGGTTGTTTTGCTGATCAGCCTATTTAATAAAATCATCAAAGATGAATAAATCATTGGCTGAAATATTTGGATCAAGCCGGGAAAGGTAAAAGATATGCTGCTGCCTGATTGGATGATGGAAGAAAATATAGAATCCGGGGACGCTGCCGGCAAGAAAAACAAAAGCAACTTTTTGCAAAAAAGTTTGCGTAATATGCGAACGGTTATATGTAATGACCGGCAAACCGAGCATTATGCCCGGTGCGACGGAGCGCTTCAGAAGGTGAGTCCGCAAAGTAAGCTCATAAGCATGCTGGCCTTGATCCTGGCGGTAAGCCTGAGCCGCCAAGTCCTGCTTTTACTGTTTGTTTGGCTGGTCATATTGCTGTTGATGCAAATATCACGTCTGCCGGTTTGGGGACTGCAAAAAAGAATCTGGGGCTTTATCCCGCTGCTGACCTTGTTATTTAGTCTGCCCGTTATGCTAAATATTTTTATGGATGGCACACCGCTTTTTTATATTTACCATTCATCAAAACCGATTCAATTATTTGGAATCAGTTGGCCGGAAGGTATTTTTGTTACCAAACAGGGTTTTACAGCGGCATCGTTCCTGTTTTTAAGAGTCGGCATTTCACTTTCCCTGGGAATACTGCTGGTAATGACTACGCCGGTTGCGGATATTTTCAAATCCTTGCGGGTCATTCGAATTCCGGAGCTGTTTATCATGATCATGGAGATGACCTATCGCTATATGATGGTGCTTTTGTCTGTTTCCATTGAAATGTTTGATGCCCGCAGTCTTCGTACGGTGGGAGATCTGCCTTTCAAATGGCAGAGAGCGCAGACAGGATCATCCATTGCAGCGCTTTTCGCCCACAGCGTTGCCCTTGCCGAGGAAGTCTACCAGGCTATGTGTGCGCGCTGTTATACCGGTGAAATCTTGGAACCGTCAGCGGATGAAATCGGCGAGATGGAATTGGCGGTCAGGTTGTGACTAGTTTAAATAATAATTGTTCACAGTAATGATAGGCGGAGGCTTGTTTGTAAAATGGCTGTTATGGCATTGAATGAAATTGATTTCAGTTATGGTAACGATGAATTACTTTTTAATAATTTGAGTTTGACCATTGAGGCCGGTGAAAGCGTTTGTTTGCTGGGAGCCAACGGCTCCGGGAAATCAACGCTTTTGAAGATTTTTTGCGGGCTGGTATTTCCAACGGCCGGAACATATCAAGCGTTTGGCCGGGAAATTACGGAGGATTTGCTGGAGGATAGCCGTTTTGCGCAAAAGTTTCATCGCCGGATCGGATTTATATTTCAGAACTCTGATGCTCAGTTGTTTACCAGCCGGGTTTGGGATGAGATCGCCTTTGGCCCGCTGCAGATGGGATTAAGCAAGGCAGAAGTAAAAACCCGGGTTGATGATGTTCTGGTTATGTTAAATATTCAAAATCTGGCTGAACGCTCACCTTATCGTCTGAGCGGCGGTGAAAAGAAAAAGGTTGCGGTAGCCGCGACATTGGTTCTGAATCCGGAAGTGCTGATCCTGGATGAACCGACCAACGGGCTTGACCCCAAGACCCAGCGCTGGCTGGTCGAATTGTTGTTGGAACTCAATAAACATGGTCGTACGATTATCACTTCCACCCACAATCTTGACCTGGCCCATGCTATTTCCCGGCGGGCCCTGATATTATCGGAAGAGCATCGCTTGATTTATAACGGATCCTGTCAACAAGCGGTTGAAAGCAAGCAACTGTTAATAGCGGCAAATCTGATCGACGAATATTGTCATGTACATGGCGAGAGCCAACACAACCATCTCTATAAGCACGGATAACACAGGCAAAAAATTGCCAAACAGCCTATTCGTGTAAAATTTACACAAATAATAATTTGTGTATAAATATTTCTATTGTTGTAAGCAGGAATTTTTCTATTCTTCGCGAATATACAATTAATTTAATATAACACCAATACCTTCTCCGAGTCTGTCATGCTAAGGCGATAATGCTATGGTGACGAGGCCATTGGGTACGGTTGGAAACGATCGTGCCTTCCATTGCGAAAAGGAGTGCTAAGGTCAGGCGATAAATCAGTGTGTGTCCAGAAGGGACGCATAGTCTGTCTATGTTCGCATTGCCGCCCAGCATTTTTCGCTGAGCGGCTTTTTGTGTATTTGTTTAAACTGAATACCTTCTCCGAGTCTGTCATGCTAAGGCGATAATGCTATGGTGACGAGGCCA
>CAZRMB010000061.1:0-10616 GCA_964600925.1 uncultured Syntrophomonas sp. | reverse complement strand
TCCCTACCTTTGGTGGTAAGATGGAATCAGTAATTCAACGCTTTGGCTATTGGTTTGAGCTCCCTGTCCTCTTTGAAATCCTGAATAGCAAACTTTAACAACAAAAAAACCACTCCTTTTTCTATTCAAAAAAAATGAAGTGGTCGTACCTCAATGTAATGTGGTCTTGAAATTCCACTATGTGTTTTAAGATTAAAAAAATCTCAAAACACAATTGTTAAGAAAATGGTCGGAGTGACTGGATTTGAACCAGCGGCCTCTACGTCCCCAACGTAGCGCTCATACCAAACTGAGCTACACCCCTGATTCTACCGATGATTGAGGCCACTTGACCACTTCTTTTTTTCTTTTATTTCTTCAATAATAAAGTGTACTAGTTCAAAACAATAATGTCTTGATATACAGCCATAAGTAGAGCGGATAGAATTAGTGAAACAGTTTTCACACAGACTGACGTCCCGGTGTAACTTGGTGTAACTGCTATAACAAAGTGGTCTGATCTCTGTTATAAATGTCTAATGACTAAAGTTTGATACAATTTAACGATCCATTTGGTTTCGCAAAAAGTTTGTGAGTCGTTAAATTGTGCACAACCTGTTTAAGTACCGATACTAATGTATTCTATATGGACACTGAGATTCAAACAAGTAAAATGTCCCTTTTGGCTCGGCACCGCATAATTGCTTTAACAGCATTTTATTTTATCAATCCACTCCGAAAAGTGTCTGCATTCAGCTATCATTATATCAATACCTATCTCTTTTGAAATAATAGTTCCATTTTTAACTTTAGCATAATTAGGAATCAATCGTTCCAATCTTTTTGACGGGGCATTTTCAGGCGAGTTATTAATATGTTCCGGCGAATCCGCGGCATCGCGCATATTTTGGATAGCAACAATAACTTCTCTGTCAGCAATTTTATGGAATGCTTTTGGATCAGAAAAAAGTAGCCCTTCAAATTCATGGAGCATCAAGCCAAAGAAACAGTTCGGTCTACCAATATCTTCTGTTATAGCTTGTTCAATCTGAATAATCCTATTAAATATATCAACTTCATTATTATAAATTTGCGGAGTGTTACTAGGCATTCCATAATAATCGAACATTGTAGTAATAATTTCGTTTTTATGTTGTTTGCACAGGATAACTAACTCACTTTTAATCTTATTGTAATCGCTTACCCCGCCTTTATATTTAGATGTATGAGTTCTTTTAGTCGTGCAGATTAAAGGTTTCACATATATATTGATATTAAGAAAATATGGATAAAGCATTTCATTAATAAATGATTCTTCAGTGTATCCTTCGCAATAAATATATACTCTTTTCATTTTGAGAGTCTCCCTCCCAAAATGTTTTTCTTCCACAAATCACCTAATGCATAATCGTTTTCAAGCCAGTCCTTCAACTCCTCCTCATCCAATCGGTTGAATGTCGATCCTGAGTCTTCTCTATTTACAACAACTATATCATTAACATCAAATTCATTTAGAAGTTCAACTGATTGTGTAGAAATTATGATTTGCTTTTCATCAGACAATTGCTTTACCATTTCAGCAAAAATTGTTATAGCATAAGGATGAAGCCCAAGCTCTGGTTCGTCAATAATAATAGTTGCTGGTTGAAGTTCGTGAGGTTGAAGTAACAGTGTCGTAAGACAAATAAATCTCAGCGTGCCATCCGATAGCTGAGATGCATTAAAAATATCCTCGCACCCCTTTTGCCGCCATTTTAAAATAATTTGTTCCTCATTTCCCTCCTGGGGTTCTAAATCAAAATCATCGAAAAAAGGAGCAATTAATTGAATAGTTTGTATAATTTCAATATAGTTCTTATGGAAGTTCTGTTTTAATCTATATAGAAAAGCTGCCAAATTAGCTGCATCAAAAAACAGTACTTTACTATTCGAGATATTGTGCTCTTGCTTTACTTTTGCAGTTTTACCAGTATCATGGAAATGATAAACACGCCAGTTTTGATTAGCTAAAATAGGAATCACATAGACAGCTATCTTATTATTGGTACCTGTTTGCCACATCGCTTCGCTGTGTCCGCGACCAACATTGGTTTCATTTGCCCATGCTCCATAATATCCAAAATATTCTTTTTTAAAAATAATTCGATTGTCGTCAGTGGGAATTAAATTAAATCCATAAGAATTCTGCCCAAAGAACACCTCAAATGAGATTTCTTCAGTTTCTTTTATTCCTTTGAAAAATAAAGAATTAACTCCGCTCTGCGCAACTGATACTTGCAGATTTCTAGCCAATACATTTTGAAGCAATGCAAATGCCGAAATAAAATTGGATTTACCAGCACCGTTACTACCAATCAATACATTGATTTTATCAAATTGAACTTGACACTCTTTTATCGATTTATAACCTTTAATATGGATTCTACTAAGTTGGTCTCGGTTCAAATTCGGCATTTAATTCTCCCCCTCAAACGAATTTTCGTTTGTACTATTATGAATAGCCGCACTATCACGTTCAGGAATATAATCAACTATTTCACCAATATTGCAACACAATTCTTTACAAATACGTCCTAGAACATCCATGCTAACATTCTCATTCTTACTTAACTTTGCCAATGTTGCCGGAGTAATACCAACAGCATTTCGTAGGGCAACCTTGTTCATTTCTTTATCAATTAGTAACTTCCATAATTTATTATAATTAAACACAGGGAAACCTCCCAAGAATGATATAGATTTAGATAATAATACCATGGCTTATGCCTAAATTCAATATCTTTGGTACAACAAGTCATATCTTTGATACAAAATTATTGTTTAATTCTCTGTTATTCTTCCTATTTCAATTTTTGCTTTGTTATTCCGATCCGAACTTCTTTTTCAATCCAACGTATTTCTAACTCGCTTAATCATAACCATAATCTTAAAAGAAGTTAGTGGAACATCCATTTGGAACAATTAAACGCAGTTGGGATTACAATATTTTCTTAACCCGAGGTCTTAATTCAGTAAATGCTGAATATGGTCTTGCTTTTCTTGCCTACAATTTGAGTTACTAGTTTTCACACAGCCTGACGTCCCGGTGTAACGAGGAAGTCATCATTATACTTAATAAAACATACAATGATTAGTGGATGAAAAAAGGTTAGTTTCTCACACAAGGAGGTGGATAATAATATAACCATCTATTTATTGGGGAAATAATTTAGTAAGGAGTGGTCAAAAAAATGCACAAAAGGAAAAGACTCTTTTCAATTTTATTAGCTTTAATATTTGTATTGATATGTACGAGTGGGGTTATGGCCAAGCCGCAAAACGCAAAAATGACAACTGGTCAATTTAGCTCACCTGGAAGTATTGTTATTCAGACTGAATCAGATTGGTCATCATCTGGGAAGCCTAGTGTAACCTTTGAAAGAGCGGCTTTGGGAGTAGCTTGGCTATGGAATGCTGCTGGAATAAGCTCCCCATGCTATTTAGTTGTAGATGTTTATGATTATAATACAGGAGCATATGTCAAAACTGTAATAAGTTCCAAGTCATCATTTAAAGTTGATAAATTGGGCGAGAATACGGCTTATACTTTGAAAGTGTCCTTTGATATGAGTAACAAAGGGACTCAATGGACATGGCGTATAAATAATATGAGAAAGTCTTTTGTTATTGGAATCGACGGAGTACCAATACAATATTAGTTATTCATTATTCCATTTATACGAAAATGGCTAAAATTCTATAATTCCTTACTGAGCTAACATAAAACGATTAGAAGCTAGGTCTTCTATGAGAGACTGTTTCAGATTTGTATAAACCTCCAGACAGACGTAATCTAAGCATCTGGTTTGGAGGTTTTTCTTATCGTCAAAATAAAGAAGACACTTGAATTAGTGATTTCCGCTGTGTTTACTATTTCCTTCTCGATGCAGTAATGATGAAACTCTTTTAAACATCCCATGTAATTAGTCAATGTAGCTTTGGCGATTTGTTTGAATTCCCTGTCTTCCTTAAAATCCTTAATAGCAAATTTCAACAACAAAAAGACCACTCCTTCTTTTAAGAAAAAATGAAGTGGCCTAACCTCTATATAATGTGGTCTGAAAAGTCCACTAGGTTTTTTACCTAGCAAAAGCCTTTCAAAACGTCTAAATATCGGCAATGGTCGGAGTGACTGGATTTGAACCAGCGGCCTCTACGTCCCCAACGTAGCGCTCATACCAAACTGAGCTACACCCCGACGCAAAGAATATTCTATATCAGAACCTTCTTTAAGTCAAGCAAAAGCTCGCGTGTTGGCCTCTATTCCGCCTCGTGCAGGAGGAATTTGTTATGTAGGGCCAGGACTGCTTTATCGACCTCGGTTTCGTCTATAATGCATGATACCTTGATTTCCGAAGTGCTGATCATGTGAATGTTGATCTCTGCATCGGCCAGTGCTTCGAACATGGCGGCGGCTACGCCGGGATTGCTCTGCATGCCGGCCCCTACGATGGAAACCTTGGCCACATCTTTGCCATAGGACATCCCTAATGCACCGATTTTCATGACTACATCGTTAACCAGCGGCAGCGCCTTTTCCAGTTCGTCGCGTTCAATGGTAAAGGCAATATCATTGCGGTTGGAACGCATTCCTCCCTGAATTACCATGTCTACATTGATTTTGCTCTCTGCCAGTACTTTAAATATGGTCATGGCCACGCCCGGCTGGTCGGGTACATCAAACAGGGCGATCCTGGCTACGTTAAAATCATGGGCTATTCCGCTTACAATTCTTTGTTTTTCCATCTTGCCTACCTCCGTAATTATGGTTCCAGATTGGTTACTGAATGTATTGAGCACTTCCACATCAACGTTGTAATGCATGGCGAATTCTGCTGCCCGGGGCTGCAAAACACCCGCTCCCAAACTGGCCATCTCCAGCATCTCTTCATAGGAAATCCGGTCAATTTTACGGGCATTCTTGACGATTCTGGGGTCTGCTGTATAGACTCCGTTCACGTCGGTGAAGATCAGGCATCTCTCCGCCCCCAGGGCTGCTGCCAGGGCAACGGCGGTGGTATCTGAGCCGCCCCTTCCCAATGTGGTTATATTTTTCTCGGGAGATAAGCCCTGAAATCCGGCTATCACCACGATGCTTCCGGTGGCCAGTTCATCATTGATTCTTTCTGGAGTAATGCCGATGATCCTGGCCTTGCTGTGTACTCCATCGGTCTTTATGCCGGCTTGCCATCCGCACAAGGAAACTGCGGGGCACTTCATGCTGTTGAGGCAAAGGGCCAGTAAAGCGGCGCTCTGCTGTTCGCCGGTCGCCAGCAGCATATCCATTTCCCGGGGGCTGTGTTTGTCTCCGATTTCTCCGGTCAGTTCCAAAAGCTCATCGGTGGTATCACCCATCGCTGAAACGACTACCACCAGTTCATTCCCCTGGCTTTGCATATCTTTCAAGCGTAGTGCTACGTTTTTGATTTTGTCAATTGATGCAACCGAACTGCCTCCAAATTTGCATACCAATAAAGCCAATTTAGTTCAACTCCCTATAATGCTATATGTGATTGCCTTCCAGACGGACCACATTGTTGATTTGATCGACGATGCTCATGCCCCGCAGGACAGTCAGAGCATCCTGCATGTCCTTTTCCTTGACCATATGGGTGATGAGTATGAGTTCAGCCCGGTCATGCAGGCTGGTTTTCTGCAATACCTGGGCGATGCTGACATGATTGTTGCCAAATACTCCGGCAATTCCAGCCAGTACGCCGGGGCGGTCGGCTACGGTCATGCGGATGTAGTATTCGGCATTTAATTCGCTGATCGGCAGGATCTGTTTATCTTCAAAACAGGTACAACCTATTCTGGCATTGCTGTGATGCAGCAAACTGCGTCCGATCTCAATGATATCTCCGGTAACAGCGCTGGCAGTAGGCATGGAGCCTGCTCCCCGACCGTAGTGCATGATTTCTCCTACGGCATCGCCCTTTACAAAAACAGCGTTGTAAACATCATTAACAAAGGCCAGCGGATGATTGAACGGCAAGAAGGCTGGATGGACCCTGATCTGTACTTTGCCTTCAACTTCCTTGGCAATCGCCAGCAGCTTGACGGTAAAGCCCAGATCCCGGGCATACTGAATATCGCGCAGGGTAATGGCGGTTATGCCTTCTACATACACATCGCTGAGCGTGATCCGGCTGTTGAAAGCGATGGAGGACAGGATGGCGATTTTGCGTGCCGCATCCATACCTTCCACGTCGGCACTGGGGTCCGCTTCTGCATACCCCAGTTTCTGAGCCTCTTGCAGTGCGTCCTGGTAATCGCAGCTTTCCCGGCTCATTTTGCTCAATATATAGTTGGTGGTACCGTTGAGTATCCCGATGACTTCCAGGATACGGTTGCCGGCCAGAGATTGCTTTAAGGGATAAACGATGGGTATGCCGCCTGCTACACTGGCTTCGAAATAAAAATCTACCTGATTTTCTTCCGCCGTAGCAAAAAGTTCTTTGCCTTTTACAGCGATAAGATCTTTGTTGGCGCTGACAATGTGTTTGCCCTTCTTCATGGCCTCTATGATAAAACTGTAGGCGGGTTCCATCCCTCCCATTAATTCAACCACGATATTTATGGTTTCATCATTGAGGATTTCAGTAAAATCACTGGTTACCTGCTCGGGCTGTAGTCCCAGTGCATAGCATTTTTCCGGTTCTTTTTCCAAAACCTTTACGATCCTTATTTCCGAACCTGTTTTGCGGGCAATGGCTTCATTGTTGGCGGCCAGTAATTTGACCACCCCTGAACCAACCGTACCACAGCCCAGCAATGCAATGTTTATCATTTCTTTTCCCCCTGCTGCTTAGCTTTTTCCTATGATTTCAACGTTAATTACGCCATCAATCTTGTTTAACCTGGCCAGCATTTCGTTGACCGAAAGAACTGCCTCCTCCATGCCCAGCGACAGTGTCACATAGGCAACGCCATGTAAAGGCAGGTTCTGATTGATGGTCAGGATATTGCCCTTTAATTGGGCAACACAATTCAGCACCGCTGAAAGTATACCGGACTCATTACGAAGCAACAAGGAAATATTTACGATACCCAGATTATCAGCGCTATGAAAGGAAAATACCCCGTCCTTGTACTTGTAATAGGTACTGCGGGCCATCTCCTGTCGCGCTATCGCTTCATGAATATTGCTGACTTCCCCGTTGGCCAGCATCTCTTTGGCCATGGCGGTCTTAAAAATGGATTCCGGTAAAAGATCTGCACGTACCATGTAAAACTTGCTCTTATCCTTCACATGAGCACCTCGCTTGTCTATGTAGGATGGATTCGTTTCTGCACAGTACGGACATTATAACACTGTGGCGTTTTTGTGGCAAGAAACATTTGTTGAAGGCAGGAATTTGCAGATCATGTTGCCAGGTTTTTATCGAAAATATAATTATTAAAGACATCCAGTTGCGGCAGGCTTCCCATTATGATAAGCGTATCACTGGTTTTCATGATTTCATTGCTGTGGGGATTGATAATAATTTCGCCGTCGGCGCGTTTGATGGTCACCACGGAACAACCGGTAGCCTCCCGGATACCGCTGTCCCGGATTGCTAAACCGTTTAAATGGCTGTCTCCCAGCGTGAAGGTTCGTATTTTAAGAACTTCATCCGCCGTTTGGGGAGGTTTTTGGTGGCGCATGATCTCATGATAATCCTTGAAATACAGATCTTCCAGATAATCGACCACATTGTAAGTATCCGGCTGCAAGTGCAGGATCATGTGCCGCACCATCTGCAGACCGGCTTCTTCTTCAGGCTGGATCACTTCTGTGGCGCCCATTTCATAAAGCTTTCTCTTCTCCCAGTAATTATGGGCACGGCTGATGATCAGCAGTTTATCATTGTATTTTTGCAGGCTATGAATAACCTGCTGGTTGGTCATGGTATCCGGCAACGCCAGGACAGCCATCTTGGCCTGGGCGGCATTGGCATACTCAAGCACCATTTGGCTGGCCGCATCGCCATAAATATAAGCGATCCCTTCCGTACGCAATTTAGAAATAGCAGTATGATCATATTCAATAACCAGATACGGTATCTGTAGCTGCTGCAAGGCTCGGCCGACTTGTCCGCCCACTCTTCCGTAACCGCAGATGATCACATGATCGCTGAATGCATTTTCTCCAAAACCGGTGAAATCCGTCTCCGGATCGGAAAGGATCTTCTGCAAAAATTTGCTGTGCTGCAGGCGACGATATATTACCGGTGCCAGATTGAAAAACAGCGGGGTGAGCAGAATGGATATCAAACTGCTGGCCAGGATCACGTTATAGATCGGAGTGCTGATCAAATGCTGGTCTACCCCCATTTTGGCCAAAACGAAAGAAAACTCTCCGGTCTGCATCATGCCCATGGCGGTGTAAAAGCTGACCCGGCTTTTATATTTATAGATCCTGGTTATCAGATAAAAGACGATAAATTTAACAGGAATAATCAGCAACAGAGCCAGGAACAACAGCGGCAGGTTCTGAAACAGCGCAAGGGGGTTGACCATCATGCCGACCGAAACAAAGAACAGAATGACAAATGCATCCCTGAGACTTATGACTTTTCCCAATATTTCATGGGCATAATCGGATTCAGTGATTAGCAGTCCGGCCAGGAAAGCGCCCAGAGATACGGACAAACCCATCGCCTGGGCTAATAATGCCACTCCCAGTCCCATACTCAGGGCCAGGATCAGGAAGATATCATTATTGTTGCCCTGGGCTGCCCGTTCCAATAATAGCGGGATGATTTTCGGAGCCAGATAGAGAACGGCTGCTATGATAACAGCAGCAGCCAAAAGGCTTTTGATCAGTTGAGGGACGATCTCTGGTGAAAATGTCTGCAGATCAGGCAGTACGGATACCATTACAATTACAATCAGGTCCTGGACGATAAGTATGCCTACCATCAACTGGCCATGCAGGGAATTCATTTCCCCATGGTCATTTAACACCCGCAACACGATCATGGTACTGCTAATGGATAATGTGCAACCCAGAAATACAGCCTCGTAGGTTGAAAGTCCCATGTATCTGCCCAGCAGGACGGACAGCAGCACCACCACTGCAACCTGTAACAATCCTCCGCCAACCGCGTAACCTTTGATACTCGATAATCTTTCCAGCGAAAATTCTATGCCCAGCGTAAACATCAGCAAAATTACGCCGATGTCCGCGAATCCCTGGATTAATTCAAGGTCGCTGATCATGCCGGTTACATAGGGCCCGGCTAAAATTCCTCCCAGCATGTACCCGATCAGGGGTGACTGTTTTAACGCCTCAGCGATCATACCGCCGATCAAAGCGGCAATGAATATAATTGCGATATTAAACAACATTGATGTTTCAGCCAATTGATCAACTCCCGCTTAAACATTCCCTGTATAAATTTATTGGTTGATAAAATTATAGCAATTAATGTTGAACAGACACAAGGGCGGTGCCTGACTTGCACTTTGTACAAGCCGGACACCGCCCCGATTTATTGGCTTTTTTAATTATCAGATGATGATGCAGATCAGGCCGCCGCTGCCTTCGTTAACGATTCGCTGCAGCGTATCCTGTAATTTATGCTGTGCATTTTCCGGCATGCGATGCAGTTTGTTCTGAATCCCTTCCCGCACCAAATCATGCAGGGATTTGCCGAAGATGTTGGAGCCCCAGATTTTGGCGGGATCTTCTTCAAACTCATCCAGCATATAGCGCACCAACTCTTCGCATTGTTTTTCGGTACCGATTATGGGTGTGATTTCGGTAGTTATATCGGCCTGGATGATATGCAGGGATGGTGCTTTGGCTTTTAGTTTCACGCCGAAACGGGAACCCTGTCTGATCAATTCCGGTTCTTCCAGGATCATTTCCTCCAGACGAGGCGTTACGACTCCATAGCCGGATTGCTTTACCTCTTCCAGAGCCGAGCTGACTTTGTCAAATTCTTTCTTGGCAAAGCTCAGATCCTTCATCAGTCTTATAATATGATGATTGCCTTCCACGCTGAATCCGCTCACTTCGCTGAGCGTTTTGAAGAAGAGATCTTCCGGAACAGTTACTTCAATCGAAGCAATTCCTGTACCCAGATTCATTTCTTCCAGACTTACAAAGCTGACATTATCGACTTCGGACAATTTTTCAATGGCGTTTTCGATATCGCGGACTTTTTTAATGCCGCTCAAAATATCCCGAATGGCATTTTCCATGTCTTCCCGCAGCCAGTAGTCATCTTCCAATTCCTCTACCCAAAGCGGCAAGCGTATGTTCACTTCCTGGACCGGGAATTCATACAGCACTTCTTCCAGGACACCGTAGATCTGCTCCACGCTCATGGTGGCACAATCAAGGGGCATCACACTGACATCAAACTTTTCACTCAATTCCGCGGACAATTCCAGGGTTTCCTTGTCATAAGGATGGGTGGAATTTAAAATTACGATGAAAGGTTTTCTCAGTTCCTTTAGTTCGCCGATGACCCGTTCTTCCGTCTCCACATAATTGCTTCTGGGGATATCGCTGATGCTGCCGTCAGTTACCATTACGATCCCAATGGTAGAGTGGTCGGCAATTACCTTCCTGGTTCCTATTTCGGCCGCTTCTTCGAAGGGCACCT
>CAZRMB010000060.1:0-10660 GCA_964600925.1 uncultured Syntrophomonas sp. | reverse complement strand
GCTTTGCTATTAATCAGGATGAATTTAACGAACGGCACAAGGGATACATGGAGCGACACCGGATAGCAACAGAGCGGGTTACCAAACTGGAGGATCAGCGGCGAAATCGCCAAAACAAATTACTGATACTGGAAAGGTTTATTCGGGAAATAGAAACCCGACCGCTTGTGATTGAGGAGTTTGATGAGAAGCTGTGGTTGGCAGTCATTGATAAAGTCATAATCCATGATGCTAATGACATCCATTTTACTTTCAGAGACGGTACTGTAATTATAGTTTAATAATATAACCAATTATCCGCAGGGCTGGTACAATTCTAGCCCTGCGGTTTTGTTATGAACTAATTATAATCACATTGACAAATGTCGATATGCTTTAGTATTATTAACATATCGAGATGTTTGAATGTTATCGAGATATATAAATATGATTGGGGGAATTTGATGAACTCTTATGCCGATTATGTTCCAGTATTTAAGGCTTTATCAGATGAGACGCGTTTAAAGATAATTGATATGTTGTCATGTGGCGAGATGTGCGCATGTGACATATTGGAAAAGTTCAGTATTTCCCAGTCAACACTCAGCTACCATATGAAAATACTAACTGAAAGCGGTCTGGTTAACGGTGTTCGTGATGGAGCTTGGATGAGATATACCCTTAGAAGTGAAAGAACAGAGGAAGTTATTAATTTTATCAACTATATAACTAATGATAAGGATGATTGCATCTGTAAGCGAGGCAGCTGCAAAGAATGCACTGCAGATAAATAAGGAGGAATTTTTAGCATGAAGAAAATTGAAATTTTTGATCCAGCCATGTGCTGTGCCACCGGGGTATGTGGACCATCAATTGATCCGGAACTGATGAGGATGGCTACAGGTGCTGCTCCCCTAATTGATAAAACCCCACCCAATCAAACAGTCTACCCCAATGGCACAATTACCTGGACAATAACCGGAGGAAACAACGGAACCCTAGACCTGGATGACGTGGTAGTAACCGATACTCTCCCAACAGGACTAACTTATGTTTCCGCAGAACCTGTCCCAGATTCGGTAATTGGTAATGTTATAACCTGGAATCTTGCTTCTATTCCTGCCCATACCCCGGTAGGATTTACGATTACTCTAACTGCCCTGGCGCCACCTGCAACCACAGCTACATTTATAAACCAGGTTAATATGACTGGAACAGACACTTCTCCCGCCAGCTACAGTGTAACTGATACTGCCGAAGTCCATGTTGCCAACCAACCCCCTGAAGTTACAGTAACTAACCCCAATGGTGATGAACTGGTATGTAATTATACTACTATCACCTGGACTGCATCTGACCCAGATGGCGACCCTCTGACCTATACAGTTGAGTATTCGTCTAATGGCGGTAGTACCTGGAACACCATGGCCACCGGCCTGACTACTGATTCTTATTTTTGGAATACCTCCGCTCTGCCCAGCGGCAGTAATTACCTGGTAAGGGTTATTGCCTCAGATGGAGAACTGACCGGTCAGGACACTTCTAACGGAACTTTTATGATAGATAATACTCCGCCGACCGTAAACTGGGTTTCCCCTGCTGACGAAAGCTTTGTCAACAATACCATTCTCCTGACGGTAATAGCTACAGATAATATAGAGGTTAGCGAGGTAAGTTTTAAATATTCCAGTGATGGCGGGATTACGTATAATCTTATTGACACTGTGATACATTTTGACAGCACCTATACCACTAACTGGGATACCACTTCTGTACCAGATGGACCTTATAAATTGCGAGCAACAGCTTTTGACGGATGTAATAATACTACTCAACAGGTAATAGATATTAAGGTTGATAATACCCCTCCTACAGTAAGTATCATATCACCACCGGATGGCTCTACTGTTTTTGCAATGGTTGATCTACTGATATCTGCACAGGATAACGAATGTCTGGCAAAAGTTGACGTATATATCGATGGCACCCTTGTGCATACAGAACTTGTAGAAGATAGCAGCGTTGATTTTATATATGAATGGGATACTACTGAACTTTCCGAAGGGCCTCATGTGGTAACAGCGGTGGCTACCGATTGTGGAGGACTTACAGCGGAAACCCGGAGTACCTATATTGTTGATAATTTACCTGATCATTATACCCAGATATTAGTTAATGGCACCCTGGAAATACCTGCATTAAAACCTGATGCGGAACGAATTATAAATTTTGAAATCATTCCCCGGATAGAGACAAGCAAATTGATCCACAGCATAGATGGCACCAAGGCAATAGTAAGTGGTTTTATAGAGTTTAATGTAACTTATGTTTCCACAGACGATGAGCAAAAAGTACACTTCGCTCATTTTATCAGACCGTTCCTGGGATATATCCTTTGGCCAGACCTGCCGCTGGATGCTGATATTTGCCCGGTTATTCTGATTGAGCACGAACAACATCACTTATTAAACCCCAGAACCATAAAGAAAGATGTAGTCTTATTTATCGGAATCAGGATTTGTTAATAAGCCCGCAGCCACCTTACAGGTAGGCTGCGATGTCGATGACGGGAATTTAAGTATTTGGCTATGGGTATCAGGTAGTGTAAATAATTTTGTGTATCCTTCAGCAGTAATCAAAAATTGATGGTCTTATAGGGGGATAATTTCCCCTATGTATCTTAAAGCGTATCAGCTGGCTTGGTTCTTTATAAAGAACCAAGCCGGTTGTTTCCAATTAGCTATAATCTCCAGGATAAAAAGACCGGCTCGCCAACGGAAACATCGCGCAAAACCTCGTTGTAATTCCTTAAATCTGAAACGGGCTTTATTCTTGGCATTGATATCAGCTCCCTTCTGCTGATATTATTATAGAGTATTTGACAAATTGTCAGCAGACTGTTGTTATATGCTACATTAAAGAAATCAAAAAAACATGGAAATAGCCATTAATATTATAAATACAATAAAAAAGGGGCCATAAAAATTATCTAAAGTACTTTTATTTATTCGCTTGCCTAATATAGGTCCTAAGATTGCACCGGTTATAGTACCGGATGCAAGCAGAATCACGAGAAGCCAATTCATGGTTCCTAATGCACTATGAGTGACTACCCCTGTAATAGCTATGTAAAATAATACCATGACTGATGTTCCCACTACCTCTAAAGAGGAAAGTCCTAAGCTGTAAAGCCCTGCAAGAATCGGAGGTGTACCGCTTACACCAAGCATACCAGACATCAGCCCTCCAAGAAGGCCAAAGGCAAGGCCTTTTACTACAAAAAGTTTTGAATGGGACTCGACTTCACTAGAATTTAATTCTTCAATCTGTCCACCTTCAGATAATTTTTCTTTAGTCTGTTTTTTTCTTTGCGAAATAGCCATGCCCGCTCCCATTACAAGAAGAAATAAACCAAATATAATTTTAAGAACCTTTATAGGAGTAATTGCAACAAGATAGGAACCGGCGATTACCCCAACAATTCCACCAGCAACAAGCAGAGTGCCTTCCTTGACTTTTACATTTCCTACTTTGTAATGGCTTACTGAAGCAGCTAGTGTAGTTGGAATGATTGTTGCAAGAGATACGGATACAGCTTGATCCATAGGAACGGCAAACAGTGCAGTCAGCATTCCTACGTAAAAAATTCCTCCCCCTCCCCCTATTAAAGAAACTAAAAGACCGATGATAAGCCCTGCTATTGGTAATAGATAGATAGATAAATGCATTTATATTGCCTCCCAAGTAGGGCTTCCTGAGGAACACCTGCTTTTTCAGGCAACAGCCGGGGGCAAGTTAGCAAATAGCCACCACCGGAAAAGGACAAAAAAATCCGGAGTTTCTCATTTCGGCTAAAATTTTAGCTGCCAGGAATAATCCTGTCAGGCGTTCGGGTGCTCTCCAGCATTGCCCCATCTCTGACAAGCAAGGGCCATCACCCATATGCAGAAATTCCATTTACACAAAGTTATCTAGAAACCCGTTCAGGATATTGTGGTTATAAGCATTACTATACCAAGTACAGCAAATACTCCTCCAACAACCATGCTCAGAACTTTTTCATTAATCGCATTGGCAAACCTTGCAGCTAAGCGACCGCCGACAATTGTACCTACCGATCCAATTATTGCCGCCTGCAAAGGGAGATTAGAGGTAAGGGCATGCCCTATAGTCCCCGATGCCGCTGAGAATGCCATGATAAGAGTTGACGTACCTATCCCCTCATGCATGCTATACTGCATAATAAATACTAAAATAAGGAGTATCATAACTCCGCCGCCCGCTCCAATCAAACCGGTTAATATCCCCACTAAAAAGCCAAGCAGTAAACCGGAAATGATAACATTGGACCTTAAAAGTCTTAATATAAGGGACGGTTGAGTAGTGTTATTCTCGTCAAGCGATGATTGAGTAGTATTACCCTCGTCAAGCGGCGGTTGAGTAGTGTTATCCTCGTCATCAGCAGCTGACATTTTATTAGCTTGGGGCGTCTTAATTCCTCTACCCCAAAATGTTACCGCCGAAATAAATAAAAATATGCTGAAGGCACTGCTCAAGCCGACATCGGGAACCGATGGTGCTATAAAACTGCCTACCTGAGCACCTACAACAGTACCTGCAGCTATCCAAATACCTTGCTTAAAGTTTAGATTTTCATTTTGATAATAGGTCCATGCTACGATTAATGCAGCTACCGTGTTTATGAAGAGACTGGCTCCTATGGCATCAGGAACAGAATAACCGAGTACAACTAACGCCGGAACCACAATCATAACTCCGCTGGCACCAATAAGACCCGTCACAACACCAGCGACACCACCTATCAGTAAAACATAAACAGATTCCATTATAAATCACCCTTACTTGTTCAATAATCTCATTTAGTTTGACCAAGCTATATCTTTAAAAATTATTCATAAAGCTTTTATATACCCCTAAATTAAGATTATAATCCTTTTTCTTGATTTCATCAATTGCTGCCATTTAGCAAAAATCGCTGTCAATAAAATCTGGTAGTTTCTATGACGAGCATTTAAACCAATCATTGCATTTTTTTAATACTTCCATTACTTTGGGCAAATTACCATAAGGTGGCCATAAATATTTGTTTTTTCCCCTTGAAACGCTCCGTTTAAGCACTCGTCTCTGGATGCTGCCCATAAGCCCATACATCCATAAAAAGTACCTATTTCGTAGTATAAGCATTTTATTTTTGTTTCATCCGGTCATAGCAGGGGTGCTACCATGCTTTGCTAACGCTCGCTTACATATTTATACAAACATTATAGGATTTTTGCCGGGGAATTAAAATTTGAATATTTGAAGGTATATATGAAAACAATAATTATTATTAACCCCAAGGTAAAGTTTTAACTCTAATAATATTTCGATAAATAATGAAATTAGGCTAAAACAGAAATTAAATCGGGAAGGCAAAATATATGTTAGAACTTAAAAACATAAAAAAGTCCTATTTTGTAGGAAACATTGAAACCAGGGCTCTTGATGATATAAGTGTTGCATTTCGTGAACAAGAATTTGTGGCTATCCTCGGTCCCAGTGGATCGGGGAAGACGACCTGTTTAAATATAATTGGCGGGCTAGATCGTTATGATTCCGGCGAATTGATAATCAAAGGAAGAAAAACTTCTGACTTTAAAGACCAGGATTGGGATGCATATCGAAATAATTCTATTGGTTTTGTGTTCCAAGACTATAATCTGATTTCGCACCTGAGTATCGTTGCCAACGTTGAATTAGGTATGACCCTGAGCGGGGTTCCTGCTAAGAAAAAGCATAAGCGCGCTGTTGAATTATTGGAGCAGGTTGGTTTAAAAGAGCATTTGCATAAAAAGCCCAATCAATTATCCGGGGGGCAAATGCAGCGCGTAGCTATCGCCCGTGCCCTGGCCAATGATCCGGAAATTTTACTGTGTGATGAACCTACTGGATCACTGGATACCAATACCAGTATTCAGATTATGGATCTGATTAAAGAGGTAGCCCAAAAATGCCTGGTAATAATGGTGACCCATAACGCTGAACTTGCAGAAAAGTATGCAGACAGAATCATACGCTTTCAGGATGGAAAGATAAAATCTGACAGCCATCCATACCAGGAAGGCCCCAAACCAGACAGATTTGTACTTAAGAAAACCAGTATGAATTTCATGGCCGCCCTGAAGTTATCCTTTAACAATCTAAGAACTAAAAAAGGAAGAACGTTTTTAACCGCTTTAGCATCAAGTATTGGAATTATAGGTATTGCTGTTATACTGAGTCTTTCCACCGGATTCCAAAAGCAGATTGATATGTTTGAAAGTGATGCGATGTCTGAATTCCCGGTCATTATATCTCAAACCGCTATGCAGTTAGATGCAGAAAATATTTCTAGCATGCGGCATAAAATAAAAAGCAAAATGACCGGTACGGAAGAGTTTGCCCATTCGGACCAAGTATATCTTTATGATCCAGTAATTAACTCTTTAAAAGATAAAGGCATAATCATTAAGAGACATGGCTTATCCAATGAACCGCAGGATTTTATTGCGAATAAAGTAATCAGCGACCTTCTGCAGAAAGAGGGGGCAGAAATACTGCCCGTAACGCTGGTGGATGGAGTGGTGGCCAAAACCAAAGCATACCCAACTAATGAAGAAATTGAAAAATGGCTGGAAACGGAAATAGACTCAAAACCATCAATAATCACAAGCAGTTGCTGCTGTGGTCCCAAGGGGTGCTGTTAATCATGAATACCAAATTCGAATCCTTTGATTTAAATAAAATAGATCTAACCCAATATTTGTTTTTTACCGGCAAAGGAGGGGTGGGAAAGACATCTGCAGCATGTGCTATAGCTGTGAGTTTGGCTGATAGCGGTAAAAAAGTGCTGCTTATAAGTACTGACCCTGCTTCAAATTTGCAGGATGTTTTTAACACCGATTTAAACGGCAAGGGTGTGCAAATTGAGGGTGTCCCCGGGCTGGTAGTTGCCAACCTTGATCCGGAAGAAGCAGCCAGAGAATATAGGGAATCAGTTATTGCTCCTTATAGGGGAAAACTGCCCGAGAGTGTAATTAACAACATGGAGGAACAGCTTTCAGGCTCTTGTACGGTTGAAATAGCGGCTTTTGACCAGTTTTCACACTTTATTACTGACCAGACAACCGAAAAAGAATTTGATTATATCATCTTTGATACTGCACCGACCGGACATACCCTGCGCATGTTGCAGCTACCTTCGGCTTGGAGTAATTTTATCGCGGAGAGTACCCATGGAGCCTCATGCTTAGGCCAGCTCGCCGGATTGCAGGATAAAAAAGATATGTATAAAAATGCGGTTATAAACCTCGCTGATAAAAATAAGACCACACTTATTCTAGTTTCAAGACCTGAAACAACACCTCTGCTTGAAGCTGAGCGTTCCAGCCGAGAATTGAGAGATTTAGGGATAAACAATCAGCTTCTTGTAATCAACGGGATACTTGGTGAGGCATCTGATGATCTTTCGCAAAAAATATTATCTAAGCAGCAGCATGCTATGGCCAATATGCCACAAGGACTAAAAGAGTTTAAGACTTACACTATCCCCTTGCGCTCCTATAACGTATTGGGCTTGGATAAAATAAGGGCGTTCCTGAATAGTGATAATTATATAAATGGAGAAGCGGAAAGCAAATTGATGGATTTGAAAACCATAAATGAAATGGTTGATGATATATACGCAGCCGGTAAAAAGGTCATTTTCACCATGGGCAAGGGCGGCGTAGGCAAGACATCGGTAGCTGCCACTATTGCCGTGGCACTTGCCAGGAAGGGTGTTAAGGTGCATTTAACTTCAACCGATCCAGCCGACCATCTAAGCTATGTTTTTACCGGAGCAGAGAATATAACCGTTAGCCATATTGATGAAAAGCAGGAATTGAGAGACTACCAAAATGAAGTTCTGGCTAAGGCACGCGAAACCATGAGCGAGGACGATGTAGCCTATATTGAGGAAGATTTGAGATCGCCTTGTACCCAGGAAATTGCCGTATTCAGAGCATTTGCAGAAATAGTAGATAAATCGGAAAATGAGGTTGTTATTATAGATACGGCTCCAACCGGCCATACCTTATTGCTTCTTGACTCAACCCTCAGCTACCACCGGGAGGTGCAAAGGACCAAAGGCGAAACCCCTATATCGGTGCAGAGATTATTACCAAGACTGCGGGATGAAAAACATACTGAGGTTGTCATCGTTACCTTACCAGAAGCTACCCCTGTGTTCGAAGCGATGCGACTGCGCGAGGATTTAAGTCGAGCCGGTATTAATAATAAATGGTGGGCAGTCAATCAGTCTCTTTCCGCGGCTGATGTAAGTAACCCCATGCTTTCCGCCCGAGCTGCGGCTGAAACAGCCTGGATAGATAAAGTGCAGCAAATTAGTGATGGTAACTTCGTGGTTATTCCCTGGCTACAAGATCCCTCCATCAAGAACATTGGCAACTTTAAAGATAAGGAGTAAGGCATTATGAATGATAAAGAAGAAATCAGAGAATTTATCAGAAAGAATTATTCTGAAGTGGCATTGCAAGGTTCTGCAGGAGGATGTTGCGGTAGCGGCTGCAGCTGCGGCGGCCAGCAAATAAACATCAAAGATGCCTCTATTAATATAGGTTATTCGGAAACCGACTTTGATGATATTCCGATTGAATCAAATATGGGTTTAGGGTGCGGAAATCCAATCGCTATAGCGGCGCTAAAAGAGGGTGAAATTGTACTTGACCTGGGAAGCGGCGGCGGCTTTGATTGTTTTCTGGCCCGAAAACAGGTAGGGGAAAGTGGCTATGTTATCGGTATAGATATGACCCCGGAAATGGTCAAATTGGCCAGGCAAAATGCTGAACAAAGCGGTTATAAGAATATTGAATTCAGGCTTGGAGAGATTGAACACTTGCCGGTCGCAGATGGATCAGTTGATGTCATAATATCAAATTGTGTTATTAATCTGGCCCTGGAAAAACAGCAGGTATTTAATGAAGCTTATAGAGTGCTTAAAGCCGGAGGGAGGCTATCCATATCCGATATAGTAGCTACGGCACCAATACCTGAAGATATGAAAAATGATCTGGCTAGTTTGGCTGGCTGTATTGCCGGTGCTGAGTACATTGGCAATATCGAAAATATGCTCAAAAACGCTGGCTTTGAAAACATTCGCATGATTCCCAAAGATAACAGTAAAGAGATAATCAAAAGCTGGGTCCCCGATAAGAACGCTGAAGAATTTGTAGCATCCTATATAATCGAAGCTGATAAGCCACGAAAATAATATGGTTTGTTGCAATTGACTTACTAAAATAATCTAATATAGGGGGTAATGCAATGGAAAAAGAAGCACGATTATCATCCCTTGATAAGTATTTAACACTGTGGATCTTCATAGCCATGGGGATTGGTGTCTTAGGCGGATATCTGTTTCCCAATTTAGCCCAATCACTGAGTCAATTCAGCACCGGCACCATATCCTGGCCGATTGCCATTGGTTTGATAATTATGATGTATCCACCCTTAGCCAAGGTAAAGTACGAGGAAATAGGGAAAGTAACCCAAAACAAAAAGGTGTTTACATTTTCTTTAGTGCAAAACTGGATTGTAGGACCTATTTTAATGTTCGTTCTGGCAGTATTATTTTTAGGTGATAAGCCAGGCTTTGCCATGGGGCTTATAATAATTGGACTGGCTCGTTGTATAGCCATGGTCATTGTTTGGAACAGCCTAGCCAAAGGAGACAATGAATACTGTGCCGCCTTAGTAGCACTTAATTCAATCTTCCAGATTCTTTTGTATACTGTGTATATTTATATATTTGTTACACTCGTTCCGAAATGGCTAGGACTTTCATGGGGAGGGCATGTAGTTGAGGTATCCATGCTAGACGTAGCCAAGAGTGTGCTTATTTATTTAGGTATTCCCTTTGCTGCCGGATTCCTCACTAGATTTAGCTTGATTAGAGTAAAAACCAGAGAGTGGTACGAGAAAATATTTATCCCCAAGATTTCACCTTTAGCACTCATTGCATTACTATATACGATCGTGATCATGTTTATAAGCAAAGGTGAGCAGATTATTCAAAACCCGGTAGATGTAATACGTATTGCCATTCCGCTTCTAATTTATTTTGCAGTTATGTTCTTTGCCAGCTTTTTTATATCCTATCGGTGGGGCTTTAAATATGATCAGACTGTTACATTGGCATTTACCGCTGCAAGTAACAATTTTGAGTTAGCTATTGCCATTGCTGTAGCGGTCTTCGGAATTGCCTCCGATGTAGCATTTACCGCTGTTATAGGTCCATTGGTTGAAGTGCCGGTTATGATAAGCTTAGTTAACTCAGCTTTGTTTTTTAAGAGAAAATACTTTGACGAGAAAGGTCTACCAAAACTTTACGAGGGAGCTTAAGTGCGCCGGACAGATATGAAGTAGCCTTCATTTGTGTTCTCGAGACTTATTAAATGGCTGATCGTAAAAACTGCTATAATGCCTTGCATAGCATTTTGCACACCCCCTGACGAGGAATGCACACCCCCTCTTTGAAATCGTTGAAAGATTGACCAGGGGTGTGCATTTGTATCATTTTATTGTAGGGTAGCCAGAAACGGTTTACAGTTGACTTTTTAACTAAAGAACTGCGGGTAAATAA
>CAZRMB010000059.1:0-10832 GCA_964600925.1 uncultured Syntrophomonas sp. | reverse complement strand
TGAAATCAAGGGCTTCCGAACACATGGGGGTATAGCTCAGCTGGGAGCGCAAGCACTCAGGTATGCGACCCCTCAAAAATGAGAAAAAGCAAAAAACTGAATAGCCGGGAAACCCAGTGAAATCAAGGGCTTCCGAACACATGGGGGTATAGCTCAGCTGGGAGAGCGCTTGAATGGCATTCAAGAGGTCAGCGGTTCGATCCCGCTTATCTCCACCAAGTAAAAGTCTTGAAACCTCAATGGTTTCAAGGCTTTTTCTTTTTGCCTTCAAACGCTCTCCCAGCTGTAATTCTAACACTTTTCTAACACCACCATTATACCGGCTGGCTAAGTGTTTTTGTCAAACTGTCCGCTATATTTATTTTGCGTTTAACATCTAAGTGCGAGTAAATGTTGGCGGTCACTTTTATATCCGAATGTCCGAGCCATTCCTGCACATCCTTCAAAGAGAAACCCAGGGAAATCAGCAGGCTTGCGCAGCTGTGGCGAAGCTCATGGAAACGGATATGGGGCAGGTCGTTCTCTTCCAGCAGCTTTGAAAACTTTTTGGTAACATAGTCCGGCGAATATGGGCGCCCGTCAGGCCATTTAAAAACATAGTCGTTTTTCTTGTAGTCCTTGCCGAAAAGCTTGCGGTTTTCCTTGTCAGCATCCTTTGCTGCCTTAAATATGCTCCGGGCTTCTGCGGTCATTGGAAACGTGCGGTGACTGCTGGCGTTCTTTGTCTTGTCCTTTTCCACTAGCGTTGAAACCTTTGTGACCGTGTGCATGATTGTGATGGTGCCATTTTCAAAGTCTATGCTGTCCCACTTAAGGCCGAGCAGTTCACTGCGCCGCAGTCCGTATATTGATGTTATCTTTATCAGCGGATATATAGGCTCGTCCTTTATGGCCTCGAACAATGCTTCAAGCTGTTTCGCGTTATAGTATTTTGCTTGATAATGCTGCTGCTGTGGAAGCGTCACAAACTGGCAGGGATTTGACGAAATAATGTTATCCCGTACCGCCTCGGTAAGTGACTGATTGACAATGTTTTTCAGCAGTTTAATTGACGCCGGGGAAAGGCCACCTTTGCCGTCCAGCCTTCCGCTTATGAATTTGACGTTCAGAAAGCTTTGGATTGTGGCGCGGTCAACATCTTGCAGCTTAATCTGTAGGCCGTTAAAGTATGGGATAACATGCCTGTTTGTCAAAAGCTCGTAGCCTTGGTATGTTACCTCGTCCACTGCAGGCCCCACAATCGTCAGCCAATGGTGTATGTAATCGCTGAAAAGCGTGTCGTCATTGACAATGCCTTTTTGCAGTTCGCATTTGTCCAGCTCCTGCCGAAGTATCTTTTCTGCGCGGCGCTTGTTTCCTTTGGCATCAAGGCCTGTGGGTATCCATTTTTGCTTGCGTTTACCGCCAACATAAGTGTTTATAACAACGTAATATTTGCCATTCTTGATTTGTAGGCTACCAGTCATTTTTACTCCTTTCATGGTTAGATTGCCTACCATTACACTACCTAATATTATATCGGGCGGTCTGCACATAATCAATCAGAAACTGTTTGGGAATTCTGATTGTGCGACCGACCCGGATTGAAGCAATGACATTATCGTTAACGAGGTTATAAGCTGCGTTTTTGCCTATATGCAAGGCCTCGGCAGCCTGTGTGACCGTCATCATATCTGGGAAATTTCCAAACATAAAGCTCCTTTCTTAAGAATTGAAGGGATTCTCGCCATCAGGCGTATCTCCCAGCATCTCATAAACGTGGTGTATTCTACGCAGAAGCGCTTTCCATGTGGCTGGCTGCTCCCGCTGGATTTCTGTGTATTGTTGTTCAAGAGAAATATTTGAAAGTATGTAGACCTTGGTGTAACAAGCGACCTTGTTGTTGTACCGGCAAGGGAGTGCGATTGGGTATATGTCCATGTAGTTAAGCAAATCTCCTATTTTGAAGCCGCTGCGGAATTCTTCCAATACGAGCACATCCTGGCCTTTGTATTCATCAAATGGATGGTCATAGTTAGTAACTCTGTATACATTCTCAAAGCCGTATTTTTCCAAGACACTGCGGGTCTTGCCGACACCGGGAGCGCCCCAAAGATATGTGACCTCTAATTCTCTTTTTAAGTTTTTAAACTTTTCGTAAAGCAGTATTTGCCGTGTTTGGTCAATGTGAGTTGTGCGAGTGTATGTAGTCGGATATGCTGCAATTATTTCAGCGTTTGAAGCTCCGGCAACAATCATGTCCACGACCTCTTTTGCGGTACTCTTTGCTGACGATCTGTCCGGAGGCAATTCACCGAATTCTTCAAAGGTGGAAATATCATTTGTCTCCTTCTTTTCACTCTCAGCCCATTTACCTTCCTTACGGACATAGTCACGGTTTTCAGCATGTGAGCCATAAGCCTCATCTATGTGAGCGCCGTAGAATTTGCGCTGGATGGTGTTAAACATGACAGCATTTTCAAAAATGACATATATGTGCGTGTGGGGAGTGCCCTCGGCACCTGTTTCGTCACACATACACCAATATACGACACTTGCAAACTCGGATAACAGTTTTTTGATTGTGTCATGGGTAAAGCCATGGTCGAGTGGATTGTTTATTGTGAGCAGATATTTTCTGCTTGCAGAAGTACGAGCCATTTCTGTTCCTTTCAGATTGTACACAACTAACTTGAAGTGCATGGGTAATACTGTACCATGCACTTGTCCCAGACTGGCAGAATGCTAGCCCGTTGCAGTGTACCGCTGCGCGCGGGGTCCTAAAGGATCCCCGGCGCGCATCTGTACGCATGCATACGGGCGTGGTTTTGGCTGGTCTGTTAACCGGGCTTGGAGGAATATATACGAAACAAATATTTTTTGCTTCTTTGTTTATAATCCGATTATAATTCATCAAATATGAAAAGCAATCCCTAAAATAACAAATTCACACAATATTAACCAAAATCTCCGAAACGTTGATATAATTGTTTAAATAACTGAGGGGAGCGAAATAATCATGGACGAAAATAAAAATCCGTTCTCACCTTATGAGCTGCAGTTCACTGTACAAGAGCGCAAATCCATGGTAGCCGAAATGATAAAGGAGCTGCGCAAGGATAAAGGCTACAAGCAAAGAGAGGCGGCTGAAATACTTGGAATATCTCCGCAGACTTACAACGGCTACGAGACAGGCCGTAACGAACCTCCGGTAGAAATATTGGTTAGATTATCCTTTCTGTTTAATATGCCGATAGATGTCCTTGTACAGCGCGACAAGCTGCACAAAGACGGAGAGAGCATACAGGTGACTATAAGCAAGTATCAGGACGAGCTTTATAAGGTTAAGAGAGACTTTAAAAACTCCAAGTATGCAGAGAATGAGCAGCTAAACGGCCTTATGAGTCTAATGGAACAGATGATGGGCTCAGTAAAGGATTATGCTACAGCAGTGGAGAAATCAAGACAGCCGAAACAGGGCGATAAATAATACAAGGCCGGGCGCTACTTCGTTTTAGCGCTCGGCCTTTCAAAATTTTCTTGATATAAATAGCACAATAAATAGCACAGCTTTCGCTTTTTCGAGCTTTTGTTTGGATTATATTGTAATATTGCGTAGCTTAATGTATAATAATTCCATATAGAATATGGGGGCGATGTTGTGAATATACTGATTGAGCAAAAGCCTTTTTTATCTCCAGAAGAGCTAATTCATAAGATGGATGTAAAAGGAATTACCTTTGAGCATACATCCTATGAAGAAGCTTTAAAATATTTAAAGAAAAATAACAATTATTATAAGCTCACATCGTACAGAAAAAACTTTCAAAAGGATGAAGAAGGGAAATATATTGGCCTAGATTTTGCGGCCCTTGTTGATCTTGCAATTGTTGATATGCTCTTTAGATACCAAGTTATTAATATGGCACTTGATATTGAGCATTTTGAAAAAGTTAAACTGTTGACTTTTCTCAAGAACCAAGGGAGCGATGGCTATGATGTGGTAGAAAGCTATAAACAATCATTGGAGACTCAAGACCAAACTACCGGAAGTAAGCAATACGCTAAGTTAGAAACCGAAATATCTAATAATGAGACAAGTGTATATTGCCATGATATGCTTTCTCATATTAAACCAGGAGAGAGAATGCCCGTATGGGTATTTACAGAGGTTGTAAGCTTTGGTACTTTTAGAAATTTTTTTGAATTTTGTGTTGATAGACGATACCCTACCCCCGACTTAATAGAAGAAGCCTATCGCTTAAAAAAAGTAAAATCTATTAGAAATGCTGCGGGGCATAGCAATTGTATTTTTAACGATTTAACGATTAACGCCCCTGAAAGTAAGGACGAATTAAATAAGGCAGTCCTAAACAGACTTGCTTCCTCAAATATAATGGAAATTAAGACCGATGACAACGGAAAGCGGATTGAGCCGGTAGAAATTCAAAACGATAGAATTAAAGAGATAATCACTTTATTTTTTGTTCACAGCAGGATTTTGCCATCAATGACTATGAAGGCCCATTATAAAGACGAATTGCAGTCTTTTGCACTGCGAATGAATACCCACCTGGACGATTACTATAAAGGAAGCTTGGAAATACTGAACGCCTTCTCTATTATTCAAAAAATAATTGAAACATGGTATTGACATTGTATATACAAATGCATATACTATTAGTACATGGAGAAAAACGTTAGATCGTTTTTGAGACGCCGCAGAAATGCGGTGTCTATTTTCATTTGGAGACAATTGTACGCTCCGAGACAGGCCGAAACGAGCCGCCAATTCGTATAATCCTTTCTGTTCGATATGCCGATTGACGTCCTTGTACAGCGCGACAAGCTACATACAGATGGAGAGAGCATACAGGTGACCACAAGCAAGTACCAGGACGAGCTTTATAAGGTCAAGAGAGATTTTAAGAACTCCAAGTATGCAGAGAATGAGCAGCTAAACGGCCTTATGAATCTAATGTAGCAGATGATGGCCCAGTAAAGGATTATGCTACAGCAGGTGAGAAATCTCGTCAGCCAGCAGCTGGACGATAAATATAACTAGGCCGGGCGCTACTTCGTTTTAGCGCTCGGTCTAAATAATATATTAAGGTATAAAATATACGTTGCTTTATTATTTAATGTGCTGTAAAATATTAACATAAATCAAATAAAACTGCTAATCCGTTTATACAAACACAATGCCAGCATACATAATTTTGAACAAGGAATAAGATTTGCAGCTACTTCAAATGATGGAAGAATTGATACTACTGAAAAAACTATAATTGACGATATTCAAAAAGATTTAGATCGACTAAAGAAAACACTATCAGATTATACATAATTTTTAGTGTAATAGTAGGTGAGTTCTAACACTTTTCTAACACAAATTTAAATAATTTTGACTTCTGCATGCTTGCAGAGCTCATGCGAAAAGTATTCTAAAATCCCGCAAAGCTGTGATATTATGCGGAAAATTGGGGGTACAAGCTAAGACAGATTAACAAGCGAGAAGAACTGATAAAACGTATTTCAAAACAATGGCATTCAAGAGGTCAGCGGTTCGATCCCGCTTATCTCCACCAAAAAACAGCCTGAAACGAAAGTTTTAGGCTGTTTTGCTAACATCTGAACGATTAACACTTTGTGATTGGTTGATCCCGGTGCAGTAGGAATTTGTTAGAAAAACCGACATGCACTACCATGGACTGGACACGAGAGTGTCCATGAAGAAGGCCCTGGAGGCTCAGGGGTTCAAAGGCGGCACCCGTAAAGACACGGAGCTTAATCAATGGATCAATTCTGAAAAAGAAGCGCTTTCCCAAGTAATGGAACGCCACGGCGTCGAGTGGGAAAAACTCGGCACACACAACGAACACCTATCTGTACTGGAAAAGAAAAAGGAATTTCGCATCCAGGAGATACAGGAGCTGGGCAGCAAATTGAACGATCTCCGGCAGAAAAAGATGGATATTAACGCTGTTGAGAACATCGCAGTCCAAAAAGTGCCTCTCTTTTCCAAAGTGATGTTGGATCGTGATGATTATGAAGCGCTTGCGACGGCTGCGGAAAAGTTGGTGGCACAGGAGAAAAAGGAAAGCAAGTTTCGGACACTGCTTAACCGGGCCGAGAAAAAAATAGAAGAGCTGCAGTCAAAGATCGGCGAATTGCTCGATACCATCCGTTCGCTGCGCGGCGAGCTTAACAAATACAAGGATGATTCCATCATGGACAGGCTTGACCGCAGTAAACTGCAAAGCGAGAATCTGACGCTGAAAAAACAGAACACCCTCTTTTGCTCCATCATTGAGGAAAATGGGCTGCTCCATTTGATCAAGCAAAAGATCAGAAGCCGTGATGACGCGCGGTAAGACAATATATGAACAATATAAGCGCCCCGGTCAAGAGGGGCACTTATGTCTGCATGGCCAATCTTTATCATCTACCTACAGCCCCTGTAGTCATCACTTTGCATTTGAGATACGGATAACGAATTATCCGGCAGGAAACCGCAACATGGCAGAGATATCTTCGCCTATCAAATCCGTTGCATGGGCTGCGAAAGAAATACAGAGCAATTGATTATAAAAAACCGTCACGGAAGTTTTATTCAAGCTTAAGGGCCGGCGCATTCGATTTCCCTTTTTTTATCAGAGATATGATTAGCATGGTGAGCGGTATCACAACCAACACAGGGATATACATCAAAGGCACAATGTTTTTTGCCACATAAAGCTGTGTGATAAAATCATGACTTAATATGGTAGAAATAACGACATCAAGCGCTGCAAGCGGCAGCACATTTATTTTAAATTCCTTTAAACCGAAGATATCGCCAAGTATCTTTGCCTGCGCATAGAGTGCAATAGCTACCTTCAAGATGCCAAACACGATAACATTGACGTCGAGCAGCGGAAGTATGTCCAAACCTGGCATCAACCTGAAAACCTTTTCTGACGGAAAAACATTTCTCGCGGCCACAGAAACTCCAAGTACGCTTATATTCCTTATCGTGAATAAATACATAATTCCTCCTGCGACAAGGACAGCAAGGTAAAGAGATTTCGAGGTCTTTTTTTTATCGTTTAGGTTGGGCATGATATTGAGCGCCAGAAAGACCTCGGCAAAAGGAAGCAGCCCATCCATGAGGCCGCTGGCTGCCGGCTTTATTATGCCGTTTTTAAACATGGGCAGGAAGGCGTCGGGGTGAAAATCCGTTAATACGCTAAAAAGAGCTAAGGCAGTGATGAGAATGGACAGCACCATCAGCACTTCACTGATCCGACCCATCGCCTCAAGTCCTATTTTTACCGCAAAAGCGATGATTAGCATATAACAAATGGAGAGAAACAGAATAGACGTTTCAGGGTAGCTGATGCTGTTGCTGTAATTGCAGAAAGTGAGCAGAACCGCACTTGACAGCCACATGGCAAATAAAAAATAAAAAAAACCGATGATTCTGCCCGCGACCCCGCCGAAACAAAAAATCAGTATCTCCACGAGCGATTGGCCGGGATGCTTCACTGCCAGAGTAACCGTGAGGCAAGTCACGAGAAGGCCTGCGGCAATGGCCACAAGTCCTGTAAACCATGCGTCAGCGCCATCTTTGGCTGCGGGATTTAAAATAATGGATGTGCCCAGGAAAAACCCGGCTATCAGCATCACAATTTGGTAGGATGATATTTTTTCTTCTTTCAATGGCTTCACCTTTTTAACAGATTAATCATTTGTTCAGAGCGTTCATTTGACTCCGGATAATTTTTGAAAAAAGGGCATCAGACTCTTATAAAAATCCGGGAGAATTTGAAAAACCGCGAGAATGCCGAGCAGAATGCCCACAGCTACAACCGAATAATAGACGGCCATGTATTTTTTTTTATTCGCCGTTGTCTTGAGCTTGGGCATGTCGATTACTGTGATGACTGCGAAAGTGGAAAGAAGCCCGATTAACCCCAAAGTTTTCATAAAAGTCCCCCGTTCCGGCACTGAAATGTTTTTACTTATCAGCTGTGACGGCAAAATCGTTATCCACTTGGAATTTACTGCTCATACGCAGGTTTCGTGATCATCCCCGACCTTTTAATTGTGAACTGTACCTTGATATCGATATCGGCATCCCCGTAAAGCTTGTCCCAGTTGTCTTTTATTTTTTCAAAATCCTTATAATGATGCTTATATAACAGGTCATTAAAGCCCAAAATATCGCTGTCAAATGTTTTTTGTGATTTTTTCAGCATATCGCAGATATTCTCGGAGATCAGCGCCTCCGATTCGCTCTCAAGCTTTTTAATGTTATCTGTTTCGGACAGATCCGTGCTTCCCTGCTCATCGCCGATGTTTCCGTATGCTGTTATTTCAATGCCAAGCTTCGGCTCGCCGGTTATCAAATCGGCTGTCAGCTTGCCGCTGCTGCCGATGACTTCGATTGAGACCAGGTTCCCCGGTTCTCCGGGGTTTGCAATTGTCAATATTGTGCTCTTGATCTGATTTGACGCAAATAAATACCCTGTTGCCTCATCATCGTCCAGATAGCCCACAAGCCGGGTATTCTTAAAAACGGCCCCGCCTTTTACTTTCATGTCCGTCAATTCGTTTGCTCCGTTAGGGTCTATCACGCCGGTTACCAAACCTGTCATCGGTTGGCTGAGCAGCTCCGACACCTCAAAACCCTGAATTTTAATGTTTTTCCCATATGCCTCGTTGTCAATAGTCTCCGAGATCTCCACTCCGCCCAGCTGATCTATATCGGCTGTCGCCTCTATAACGGATTTCGCAGTTCCGCCTTTTACCACAATTGTTCTGAACTGCCTGTTGACTTCGTGATCGCGCTCAAAAAAATCCCAAATTTTATCGATGCCTTCCTTTGCCATATCCTCGCCCATTACCAAAAGCTGAAGATGAGCATAGTATGCTTTTTTACTCAGTTTAGGGATAAGATTGCGCGCTGCCTCGAATATGGTGGCTCCTTCTGAACTGATATTGACGGCGGAGCTGCTGCCGCCCTCAGATGAACCTGAGCCTGATTGCGAGCCGCCTTGTTTTGATGGGCCGATTATCTGGATAGTGAACTCGATATTTCCGTCTGCCGCCTTGTCGAGACCTATCGCGGTAACAATAGCAAGGCTGTTAATATCACGGTTGTTCCCACAGCCTACAAGAAACAGCAGCATAAGGGTTAAAATAACACAGACAGTTTTTTTAATCATCGCTATAAGTCCCTCCCCAAGGCACTACCTCCAGATTTGCAGGCAACCGCCGGACTCAAAATCTATTTGCTGCGGGTATCCGTTTCTCCATAACGTCTGGTGATGGTTTCCGGCCTTTCAAACATGGCCCAAAGCGGAATCCTTATAAACGAATCCTTCATATCCTTCCCGCTCAGCGGAGTGATCGGTGAAAGATATGGTACGAAAAAAGATTTGATCGAGCACATATAGATAAGGAAACCGATTGATAAAAGCACAATGCCCAGTATTCCGAGTATATGCGCTGCCATCATCAGTGACAATCTCATAACGATTATAGCTACGTCCAGTTTCGATATGATGAAGGCACTGAGGGACGTGGCCCCAATAATAACCACGGCCGGGGTGCTGAATAATCCTGCCTGCACGGCGGCCTGACCGATAATCAGGCCGCCCACGATACTCACCGCCTGTCCGATGGAGCGCGAGATTCGCAGACCGCTTTCTTTTAAAACCTCAAAAATTAAGGTCAGCGTCAGCATTTCAATCAGCGGTGAAATAGGCACCCCTCGCTGTGAGGCTGTGAGTGTAACCAGCAGCTTAAAGGGGATGATATCCGGATGGAAGCACAGAAGCGCGATATAAAGAGCAGGCGCCATAATTGAGAGAAATAAAGCAAAAAGGCGAACCGCTCGGATGATCACTGAAAAAATCCAGCGGTTGTTGTAATCCTCCGAATACTGGAGATAATCGATAAAAAGATTGGGAACGGTCAGCACATTCGGCGTGCCGTCGCAGATAATGGCCACCCGCCCCTCCAAAAGCTTTCCGGCCACCGATTCCGGCCTTTCACTGTTGAAAACGGTGGGGAAGATTGAGAACGGCGAATCCGTTATATATTCCTCGAGATAACCCGATTCGAGTATGGCCTCGGTTTTTATATTTTTAAGCCTCTTGCGCACCTCGTCGATAATCTCTTGGTTTGCGAGCCCCTTTAAATAGCATATTGATACCTTCGTTTTGGTAACTCTTCCGATCGTCATGAGTTCAAAAACAAGGCTGCTGTCCTTCACGATACGGCGTATCAGTGTAGTGTTGATCATAAGCGCCTCCGTGAAGCCCTCACGCGAGCCTCGCGAGACGGTTTCCGACGCCGGTTCCGATATTGCGCGCTTTTCAAACTTCTGCTGGCTTATATTGAGAGCCGTTGCGTCGCCATCCACAAAGATGACGGTACACCCCGAGAGGATCGAATTGATGCACTCGTTGAAATCGGTAAACTCCGTCATATTACACAGCGCGGCAAGTTTGGTTTTTAAATAGACGGCCTTTTTTTTCTTCGGCCCTCCGTTTTTTATTTCGTGCACAGTCTGTATGAGCGGGGTTACAATTGATTCCGAGATCAGCAGCTTATCCACAAGACCGTCAATGTACGCCATCAACACGGTGTCGTCTTCGAACGCCTTGAGCACAAAATCGAAACTGCCGTTAAAAGCGTTTTCAAGCGCAGCTTTGACCTGCGCCGAGGATGCCGGTATCGGTGCAGCTTCTTTTGGCTCCTCGGCGTTCATATTGCCGTCTGCCGCTTTAAGCCGCATGGCGCGATAGAATCGTTTTAAATCACCAAGCATGGTATCACCTCATTGTTTTAGTATCCCCATTTTT
>CAZRMB010000058.1:0-11075 GCA_964600925.1 uncultured Syntrophomonas sp. | reverse complement strand
CCAAGGCCGGATTTTCATTGGTCCTGGAAATCGTTTTCCGCCCCAGCATCAATTCCAATAAAGCGACGACGCTATTGGCAAAAAGTTCCTTTTTAGTGCTGCCGTATATTTCGCAGCCGATATCGGCGGTATGGTCGATAAGTTTGTATTTTGTCATTATAAAAGTATAACTGAATGTCACACAATGAACAAGTGCGGAAACTGCTCACAAAATGGTCGTCGTGCCGGGCAATCGCTCCCGGTGCATGATTAATACCATTAATATAATTTTGTCACATACGTCACTTTGGTAGTGATTGTCAAATATGATAGTAATTTTTGTTATATCTGACAAACATTCTGCGTCGTCTTCATAAGCACTTGATTTACCTGCTTATTAATTTGGCATGATCCCTGCTCAATTGCAAGCAAGAGATGGCTGGAAGAGATAAGAATAAGTACGCAACCGCAAACGTCGTTGGTCTACTTGCAGCAATTTACGCCGGGCGGCAAATGTATTTGTAAATTTTTAATCAAGGAGGAAAAGTATGAAAGTTGAATCCGGTTTTTATGAAGGATTATCACAGGAAGACCTGGCCAAACTTGCGGTGGACATGCTGCACAGGACCATCGTACATCATATTTTCTGGTTTAAAGAAGTTGAGCACCAGATGGGAACCGAGGAAGCTCTAAAGGTCATGAGCGATGCATATTCCAAAAGCTATAACATTCAAATGAACCGGTTGGCCAAGATATTCGGCTTTGAGATGGTAAATGGCGTGCCTAAGCTTTTTCTGGACATGCCCAAAGATAAATTACTGGACGTTCTCACCAATCTCGGCGCCAACTGGCTGGCCAATGATGGGATCTGGTTCCAGGCGGTCGAATTCAAACACGGGATGAATGATGCAAAACGTTGCAATGACACCTGCTGGGCCAAATTTTCACCGTTTGAAGCCTGGTCGATCAAACGCTACCTGAAGCTGGAGGATAAACCGGGCTTGGAGGGACTGAAAAAAGCTTTGCAGCTCAGGATGTATGCCCGCATCAATGTACAGTCGATTATCGATGACAGCTCCACCAGCATTATTTTCCAGATGAACGATTGTCGAGTCCAATCCGCCCGCAAACGGCAGGGTTTGGATGATTATCCCTGTAAATCAGCCGGTTTGGTTGAATACGGCAGTTTCGCCAGGGCCATTGATTCCAGGATCCGCACCGAGTGTGTAGGGTGTCCGCCCGATGCCCATCCTGATGAATGGTTCTGCGCCTGGAGGTTCATCCTGGAAGAATAACAAGACGATTGTATTGATCCGAAGAAGGAATATGAGGAAATAATCCTGTTATTCTGCTAATTTCAGGTTGCATTTTGATAACCGCTGCGCTCGGTGATATTGCCAGAGCCAAAGGAATGACCCAGATAGCCAAAAAGACCGGTTTGGGCCGGGAAAGTTTGTATAAGGCATTATCAGCGGAAGGCAATCCGGAATTTTCAACAGTGCTGAAAGTTGTGCAAGCTCTCGGTTTACAATTACACGCCCGATCCGGAAAAACACGAAAAGCGGCAATTAAGTGTTGCGCCCCTGAAAGCCCCAAATAGTATTTCCTATTCTTTCCAAGCGCATTCAATCAGCATATAGATTCAGTTTCTTCCTTCGATCTTCGAAATCCGGCAGCAGCCTGTGCAGCAATTTCCAAAATTTAGGGCCATGGTGTTTAACCTTATAATGACAGAGTTCATGGATAATGACATAATCAATGCAATCTTTTGGTGTTTTGATAAGAGCCAGATTTAAAGTGATCAATTCCTTTGAAGAATAACTTCCCCAGCGACTGACCATTTTTCTTACCTTTAGATTTGGAAGCGGAATGCCCTCACGGTGTAGTTTTTTATGGCAAGCCAGCAAACGCTCATGGAAGACATCTTTGGCGTGATAGCGATACCAATCATCCAGCAATGTCTTTGCTCGCTCCGCTGAAATAACACCGTTGACAGTCACCCGGAGAAAACCGCGCATACACTTAACGCCATCTGCCGCCCCCTGCTCAATCTTCAACCGGTATTGCCGCCCGAGATAGCGGTGCGTCTCGCCGCTGATGTAACGGCGAGGGGGTTGTTTGGGCAGATACTGCTCAAAATCGCGCCAAACTTTCCTGATCCACCCCGCACGACGATGCACAAACTCCCTGATTATCTCGATGCTCACGCCATGTGGCGCTCTGACGGTTACCGACAAGTCCGGATGCACACTCAGGCTAATGGTCTTACGTTGAGAGTAAAAATATCGATACGCGATTTCGATAGTTCCCCAAGTGATGCTGTCACTCCGGCCCATTAGCCACCTGCCAGCTTCTTGGCTATCGAAAGACAGCGTTCAATGATGGCGTCCATGTCAGGGGTATTGAGGCTTACACCGTATTTTTCGCGTGCTTCAAAAAGAAAATCATCGATGGCATTGGCCATATCCTTCTGAATATCATCACGCACAGTCCAATCTCTTCCTTTTAAAGGATCAATGATCTTTTCGATAGCAATCGCCATATCGCTGGCGATCTTCTTTCTCTGGGCCTGATCCGTTGAACCATAGCTTGCCATTATTTCGCCCACCACGCCGTAATATGCAGGCGCTTCGCGGTAATTGGCCAATTCCTGCGGCATGTCCGTGTCGTGCCCTTGCCGGACGGTGGCCAAATACTCCTTGACCTTGCCCAGATATTCGGCATCATTGATTCGCGCATTGCGGTAATCATCAATCGCCTTCTGCACCAGGTCGGCAAATCTTTTAAAGAATACAGGATCTTCATCCATCCGTTCAGAGATGGTTTTGGCTAGGCGATTGGCAATAACATCGGCCTTGGCTGCCGGACCGACACGCCGTTCTACTTCATGGTCGAACGCATCAACATCGAAGATATTGACAAGATTGGTCACTATTTTCACGTCCGGCGCCTGGATATGACTGTCCATAACCTTGCGAATTTGCTTTTCATACTGTCTGTAATCAATAGCCTCGGCAAATCGCTCTTGCACTGAAGCCCTCAGGCTGCGGAATCGTTTGAGATCATCCTTATACGTCTTAATCCTTTCCTGTGGAGTATCCTCGTAGAAATGCTCTGTCCCGAGCGCCACGGCCAGCGTTTGCTGAAAAGCGGTTAACGCTTCATAGAAAGCTTGTCTTTGATCTTCCGGCGTCAGACTTTGCTCCATTGCCTCATTGTCCAGCTTATTGGCAACCTCCTTGAACACATCCCAGAGATTGATGTGCTTCTGCGGCAGGGTTTTCACCTCGGCGTGCGTGTCGATAATCGCCCCGGTCATATCCACGTCAGCCTGGTCAAAACCTCCCAGGGCATCATAGGTATTCATGGCCTCATTCAATTCACCGAGCACTCCGCGATAATCCACAACATAACCAAAATCCTTGCCGGTATAGATACGATTGACACGGGCGATGGCCTGAAGAATGTTATGCTCCTTAAGAGGTTTGTCGATATAGAGGACCGTATTGCGGGGCTCATCGAATCCGGTCAGCAGCTTGTCCACGACGATAATTATTTCGATCCCGTCGGAACGACCAAAAGATGCTATCAGTTGTTTGACATACTCTTCCTCTTTCCCGAAACGCTGCATCATCTCTTTCCAGAAGGCGTTGACGATTGATTCGTCTTCTTCCTCAATCGATTCATGCTCCTTTCTGGTATCCGGCGGTGACATAATCACTTCTACATCAATCATCTCGTATTCTTTAAAGAATTTGCGGTAAAGGATGGCGCTGGTTCGGGAATCCGCTGCAAGCTGTGCTTTGAAGCCGGTTCCCTGGAAGTTGTCCCGATAGTGGATACTGATGTCATAGGCGATCAAACGCAGCCGCTGTTCGGCCTTATTGACGGCCTCCCTGGTGGCCATCTTCCGCTTCAGGTCGGCTTTTTGGGCGTCGCTGAGATTGGCCGTCACACGGTCAAACCAGCGCTGCATGGCCTCTTGATTCTGCGTGAGCAAGGCCATGCGCCCCTCATACAGCAATGGAGCCACTGCCTCGTCATCCACCGCCTGCCGCATAGTGTAGGAGTGGATGAACCCGCCGAACTTGCGGGCGGTGCTTTTCTCCTTCTTTAAAAGCGGCGTTCCGGTGAACCCCAGATAACAGGCATTGTTAAACACACGGCGCATTTGAGCCGCCGTAGTTCCGTAGTTGGTCCGGTGGCTTTCGTCCACCAGAACGAAAATGTTGGGGTTGGTATCGGTGACCCCATACTTCCCTTTGACTGTGGCAAACTTGTTGATGATCGTCGTAATGACGCTGGCTTTCCCCTCGGTAATCAGCCGCACCAGATGCTCTCCGGTGTTGGCTTTCTCCGCCGTCTTGCCGCATGCCCCAAAAGTGCGCCAAATCTGATCATCCAGGTCCACACGGTCGGTAACGATGATGACCCGGGGATTGGAGATGGCGGGATGAAGCGCCAGCGCCTTGGCCAGCATCACCATGGTCAAAGACTTGCCGCTGCCGGTCGTATGCCAGATAACTCCGCCTTGCCGCACGCCCTCGCGTAGCGGAAGAACCCTTTCTATGGTGTGCTTCACCGCATAGTATTGCTGGTAACGGGCAATTTTACGCACTCCGGCATCGAAGACGATATAACCGTACATCAGCTCCAGCAGCCGCTCCGGACGCAGAAGAGCCCAAAGGGTTTTATCCTGTATGGTCGGTAGCCGATCACCTCCGGCCCAGAGATCCTGAAAATACAGTCTGGCATCACGGTAGGCTGCGGCATCCTTCTCTTCCAGCGGGGCAAATATCTTTGCCTCTACTTCCGCCGGCAAACGCGTGTTGGCCGTGGCATGCACGGCCTGGTCGAACAAACCTTCCTCTTTCCAGACGCTCCAATATTTACGGGGCGTGCCGATAGTTCCATAACGGGCTTCGTTGACGCTGGTGCTGATCAGCAACTGGGCAAACTGGAAGAGGTGCGGAATATAGTCGTCCTTCTGGTTGCGGATCATCTGCTCAATGGCCGTCTCGATTTGCTTCTGCCCGGCCTGACGATCCTTGTCCCGCCGCTTGCATTCCATAATCACAAAGGGAATACCGTTCACAAAAAGCGCCAGATCGGGTCGGGCCGTTTCATGGGAGCGGCTGCGTTCCACAGCAAACTCGCTTGTGACATGATAGACGTTTTTCTCGGGATTCCGCCAGTCGATGTAGTTGAGCGACCGCCCTTTGCGGTCGCCGCCGATGGTCTGGTCCAGGCTGGTTCCCAGAGTCAGCAGATGGTAAATTGTCTCGTTGGTGCGGATCAGTCCGTCAAAAGGTTCGTCGGTCAGCCGCCGGAGCGCCTCGGCGATATTGGCATCGCTGAATAGATGCGCTTCTCCTTTGACCTCGATCCGGTTATTGTCCATAAGCCAGGGACTGAGCACTTCGGTCAGAACAACCTGATGCTGTTTGCCGTTACGCAGCCGGAGAGCTTCTTCCCGGCTCAGGTATCGCCACCCCAGTGCGGAAAGAACCTGGATTGCCGGAATGACGGAATCGAAATCTTCGAGATAGGAAAGATTCATGGCAGTTCCCTTACAGTCTTTACATTGGTCATTCCCGCGAAGGCGGGAATCCAGCGTTATCTAACTGGACCCCGGCCTTCGCCGGGGTGACGGGTACACGTACTTTGCCGGTCAGAAGCTGTTGCATAAGGCCTTTCTTCTGTTCCCGCAGGGCGTCAAGCTGTGAACGAAGAAGTTCAAGTTCGCGGTCGGCGATTTGGAAAACAGCGGCAATTGCTTTTTGTTCTTTCTTTTCGGGAATAGTAACCTTGATTTCGGCGAAGTGCCGCCATTTAAGATTAAGTGTGTCGTTGACCAGGCCCTGTGAATGACGATGGAATAGGTGTATGACAGGAAGGGATTTGAATAGGAGTGCCATGAACTCACCTTCAACCTCATCTTTTGGTGTTGCAATCGTATAAGCTGGACTGACAATTCCCTCAATGTAGGACAATCCACAAACGCCCTGCCACATCCGCATGGTGTTGTAGCCAATATCATCTGGGCAGATACGAAGATATTTGCTTTTGTCATCACTGGATGTGTCCCGCCGCACAAGATCTTCGCGGCTTACTACACCATTAGAACCAGTAATGGCTATGAGAGCTAAATCAGGCCGATTTGTTTCAATACGATTCGTGAATACATCTCCGAGATGAACTGTCTTCCAAGGCCTATCAAACCCCGGCAGCCTCCTCTTACCGGTCAAAAGCTGCTGCATGAGCCATTTTCGGTGTTCATGTTTTGCCGTTATTAGACTTTCTGTAAGTTGAATGGATCGATCCCATATTGATAATCTTTTACTGATTTCTAATTGCTCTTTTATATCTGGCACGTATATCGGAGTTTCTAATACGTCATCTCTTGAAATACCGGGTATTAATCCAACACTGGTTTTTTCATATTTTTCTCCATGTAAAGTTACAGCGGACCAGAGAAAATATGGGTCCCATGTTTTCGGCCTAATGGCCATTAATTGTCGACTAATACAATATGCTTGATCGGCAATAATTGATTTTCCTGTACCAGAGCCCTTTACCGTAATTAAGATATCTCCTTTTTTACACATGGACTTAGGTGATTCAGTAAATTTTGTGGCATTAATTATTCCCGATGAGTAATCTGCAGGACCTGTTAAATAAGGAATGCCCACCGGACTGTCGTTATATTCATTTGATAGCAAATGTTGTCCTGAAATCAGGATAATATCATCTCTTAAAGAACATCGATTCCAATTTTTCATTGTAACTCAACCCTCATCATTACTTCTCTTCAATCTGCTTCTTCGCCCGTTCCAATTGAGGGATGCTTTTCGCTGGCGTAGGCAAATTCTCCGGCATGGTTCCACCAAGTTCGTCAATGGTTTTGCGCACTTTGGCCCCCACTTCATGATGGGTCTTGTTGGCCCGCTGCTTTCCCTTTACATTATCACGCCGCAGTTTTTCCTCGGTCTGTGTGGCGCGAAAGAGATTGGCTGCCAGTTCGGTGCTGCCCATGTGATCCAGTATTTTCTGGGATTTCTTCAAGCCCTTGCGCGCATGGATATCCTTGGCGCCCAGTCCGCCGTATAGCCCCCGATAACCGTGATCCTGAAAAATCGCATAATCGAGCGTCGTTTCCACACCGGCATCCTTGGCCGCTGCCGTCAGCGCTTTGTTGTGCTGCGTCATTTCATCCCGAAGCATCAAACGACGCTCATCTTCGGTAAGCTGCGCAAAGCGGGCATCGTCGGCAAGTTCCTGACGACGGGTTTGTACGGCAAAGTAGGTCTGTCCGTTAGCAATGACCGGTTTTGCCGGATCGCCGTTCTGGACAATCAGGTAACAGGCATAACGCGACAGACGGACGTCGGGCAGGGAACGCTTCGCCCCGGAACCGATGTCGACCATTTCGAGGATATCCTCGAAATGGTCTTCCACCCGATTTCCACTTTTGGCACAAGCCTCTTTCGCTTTTTCAATAACCGGCAGAAAGTGACGGTATTCCGAATATTCCAGTACTTTGGAAAATTGCCGCGCCTGCCAGTATTCATGGCCCGCCTCATCAAAGTGACGGATACTTTCAAAGGTTACATGATGTTGTTTGACAATATAGTTCCTGGTCATGCTTTTACCCCGATTTTTAAAGTCCAAGTTCCTTCAAACATGCCGCCATCTCTTTGCGGACGCAGGCCAGTCCTTTTTCGATACCGTCAATCCGTTTTTGCACGGCGGCAATGTCGATCTCCTCTTCTTCCTCGAAGGTATCTACGTAACGGGGAATATTGAGGTTATAATCGTTCTCCCGAATTTCATCACGGCCGGCCAGATAGGAATATTTATCGACACTCTTTCTGGCGCGGTATATCTCGACGATCTTGGCAACCTCGGTATCTTCGCGGATCAGGTTCTGGTTTTTGCCTGATTCATACTCCCGGCTGGCATCGATAAAAAGCACATCGGTACGCTCTTTCCGATCTCTCCGGAATACAAGGATTGCCGCCGGAATACCGGTGCCGAAAAAGAGGTTTGCCGGAAGACCGATGACGGCATCCAGCAGGTTTTCTTCAATAAAGGCTTGCCGGATTTTCCCTTCCGCACCACCCCGGAAAAGGACACCGTGGGGAACAACCACGCCTACCCGTCCGGTTCCCTGGGTGGTCGTTTCGATCATGTGGGAGATGAAGGCGTAATCCCCTTTGCTCTTGGGGGGAGTGCCCCGGTGCCACCGGTTGAACCGTTTGGCTTCTTCTCCGGCCTTATCAGCCCCCCATTTATCCAGGGAAAACGGTGGATTGGCCACCACCACTTCAAACCGCATCAGCTTATCGTTTTCAATGAGCTTTGGCTCCAGCAGGGTGTCGCCCCATTCAATGCGCGGGCTGTTTTCGTTATGGAGAAACATGTTCATCATACACAGCGCCCAGGTGCCGCTGATTGCCTCCTGGCCAAACAGGGCGCAGTCGTCACTGCCGTAAACCTTGCGGACATGGGCGGCGCACTTAAGCAAGAGGGAACCCGACCCGGCCGCGGGATCGCAGATACGCTCTCCCGGTTGCGGGTCCAGTAGTTTTGCCAAGAGTAGTGAAACCGCCGGTGGAGTATAGAATTCGCCGGCCTTTTTTCCGGCATCGGCGGCAAAGCGGCCAATCAGGTATTCATATGCGCCGCCGATGATATCCAGATTGCCAATCCGGCTCGGGCGGAGATTCAGCCGCGGGTCGCTGAAGTCCTCCAGAAGGTTCTTGAGGATATGGTTGCGCTTGCGGGTGTTGCCCAGCCGGGATTCGGAGTTGAAGTCGATATTGCGGAAGACATTAGTGAGCTTGGCCTTGTTGGCCATTTCTATCTTCTCCAGGGCGATGTTGATCAATTCCCCCAGGTTGGCGGCTTCGCGGTTATCATAAAGGTAATAAAACGAGCTTTCTTCCGGGAGCACGAAACGCTCACGCTCCATCTTCCGTTTTATCCGCTCTACGTCATTACCGAGTTGTTTTTGAAATTCATCGTAATGGTCCTGCCATACATCGGAGATGTACTTAACGAAAAGCATGGTGAGGATATAGTCTTTATATTCGGTGGCATCAATGGTGCCCCGGAAACTGTCGCAAGCTTTCCAGAGAACATCATTGATCTCTTGCTGGGAAATTTGAGGTATCATTTTTAATTACTCCATATGTTGATCTGAGTTTAAAAGCAACGATTTGCCAATTGCCTGATGCAGGCGATCCGTCTCATCCACAAGCTGCTTGAGCAATTGCTTTTCACGTATCTGCAATTGTCCGAGTTCGGCAATGTTTTTCTGTAAAGTCACTGCTGGCAGAGGAATGAAAAGATCCCGGAATTCCCTGCTGGGAATCATTGGCGTGCCGGCACCGGCGCGTATCTCGTTGAGTTTGGCCTTCATCATATCCTGATTGAGATACCAAACCAGATACTCCGGTAGCACATTTTTTTTTACCTTGATAATGAAGAATGACAGCGGCGCTATCGTCGGATCAGGAACAGACTCGATCAGCACGGCATAATTGCTCATGCCGCGGGACATGAAGAGGATATCGCCAGGCGCAACAAGATATTTTTCATAGAACTTGGGGGGTGAGATAAGGAGAGAGTGATTTTCATTGTAGCGGTAAGCCTCCCCCCTGGTAATGTGCTGTGCCGTGATGACTTGAAGGGTTCCTTCCGGGTCATTCAAGATCGCGCCTTTGGCGGAAAAGCCGGGCCGCACATCGGCACAATCTTCTATTTTTACGTGTTTTATTTTCATTGCGCGCCCGGCTCCTTGCTTGATTACTGAAGATTACAGCTTGTGTTGTAGTTGCGGATCAGATCGGTTTCGATTGCCAACCTTTTTGGCTCTGACCCTTCACCACGGACAGCAATATGGGTTTTGCCATTCCGGTTGAAACACTGGGCCTGATGGTGATTGTCAAAACGATCAGACAAATTGCCCGTCTGTCCTATGTACAAAATGCCGTAATTCGTTGGCTGCTTCTTGAGCACAAGATACAACCCGCCGACCGGGCTAAACGATGTACCCCACGGATAAACCTCGAAATCGTACTTTGTTCCTGACTGCCCTGTTACTGTTACTTTGTCTTCTGCTGCCATTTTTTTTCCTTTCCCCCAATGGGTTGTTTTGGCAGGCTTGACTAAACGAGGGCTTGTAGTGTACGCTTCAATCACCTGTTGAGTGACTTTAGCCCTTGCCAGGTTCGCCTGCCGGTTAAAGTTACCGAGCAACCCCGTGTGCGTCAACACACGGGGTTTTCTCGCTTCTTGCATCACATTTTGTAAGTATCTCACATCATCCCTAAAATATCAATATTTTTTTTGGAATATTTATAATCATCCTTTTATTTATTTTTTACTCTTATAGCATTTGGATAAATATCCGCTCCTCTGTTTTAGCTCATTGAAAAATTATTGAAATTTCAGACTGTACCCTTGGGATCAGACCGATTGGGTTTGAACAGCCGGCCAGGGTTTCTGGTTAAAATACTGTTTTTCAAATTGATGGTCTGTAGAAAGGGTGCTGTTGTGCTATATGTTATTTTCATGTTAAAAAACAGCCCCCTTATTCTATTCTTCCGTTTCTTCCTCCGTCGTCACCTCCGCTTCATCGCCGCCATTGCCGTTGGTGTCGTCATCTTTGTCATCGGCTTCCTGGGTTGTCCTGGCCACGCCGACGAGTTTTTCTTCCTCGTCAAGTTCGATCAATTTAACGCCCTGGGTGACGCGGTGATTGACCGGGACTTCCTGCACCTTGAGGCGGATGACTTTTCCGGCATTACTGATCAGCATAATGTTTTCTTCGCCGGTGACCTGCAGCACGCCGGAGACATGGCCCACTTTGGGAACAGTCTTTAAATTCATCGTTCCCTTGCCGCCGCGGGTTTGCACCCGGTACTCTTCGATGGGTGTGCATTTACCGAAGCCATGTTCGGAAACAGTCAGCATGAAAGTACCGTTGGCGGGTATTTCCACACCGATGACATCGTCGCCTTCATCCAGCCTGATGCCGTGCACACCGCGGGCTGTCCGGCCCATATCGCGGACATCGTCTTCCTTAAAAC
>CAZRMB010000057.1:10065-11231 GCA_964600925.1 uncultured Syntrophomonas sp. | reverse complement strand
GTGGAATTGATCAAGGGTCTCCCCACAAAAGACTTCAACCCTGCTTCCACCACTTCGGGATCGGTTGAATCAATGGAAATGGGAATATCAAGTGCCGCCTGGATCATGGTGACTGCCTTTTGCATGGCCTGCACCTCGTCAATACCCGGTACACCCATGTTCACATCCAAAACCGGCGCGCCGGATTCTTTTTGTTTGCGGGCTTCCACAACCACTACTTGCATCTGACCGTCCTTGATGTCCTGGGCCAGTTTTTTCCTGGCAGTGGGATTGATGCGTTCCCCGATGAAAGCCAGTGGCTGTCTGTCTCCCAACAAAACATGATCGCTGCGTGAAGCCAAAGCGGTATAGAATGTCTTGTTTCGGGATGACGGTTTCATCCCTTGCAATGCTCTGGCCATGGCCTGGATATGAACCGGCGTCGTGCCGCAACACCCCCCGATCAAATTAGCTCCGGCTTCCTTAAGACGCAGTGCATATTCGGCCATTTCCTCCGGCGTATCCGGGAAAACCGTCTGCCCGTCGATCAAGCGGGGCAGTCCGGCATTGGGCTCGACCGAAAGAAAACTCGAACCAAACTTCGCCAGACGCTGAATAACCGGCAGCAGTTCCCGTGCTCCTCCGGAACAGTTGGCACCAATGGCCAGAGGCTGCAGGGCTTCTATTATAACGGCAGCAGTCAAAGGGGCGGTTCCCGTCATGGTCCGGCCGCCTTCTTCAAAAGTCATATGAGCTATGATTGGCAAATTGGTGTTTTCACGGGCAGCGATAAGAGCAGCCCGCATTTCACCGATGTCAGTCATGGTTTCGATCGAGATCAGATCAGCGCCGGCGCGGGCACAGGCCAGTACCTGTTCCTTAAACACTTCATAAAGATCATCAAATTCTACATTCCCCATGGGGCGCAATAATTTCCCGGTCGGACCGATAGATGCCGCCACCAGACCATTTTGACCGACTGCACGGCGGGCAATAGTCACCAATTCACCATTGATTTCCGCTACCCGGTTTTCAAGCCCGTATTCGGCCAGCTTGTAGCGGTTGCCGCCGAAAGTATTGGTTTCAATTATATCCGCCCCTGCTTCCAGGTATTGACGGTGTATATCCAGGAGCATTTCCGGGTGCTGCGTCCCAAACAATTCCGGACAGTCTCCGGGGAGCATCCC
>CAZRMB010000057.1:7740-9965 GCA_964600925.1 uncultured Syntrophomonas sp. | reverse complement strand
ATATACCTGCAGGATTTGGCACCATTCCCTATGGGCGGTTGCCGGGTTTCATCGGGCCAGTCCCTCCACCACTCTGGATAAGAGTATAAAATATTTTTTAATTTTGATTTATTATTTTAGCATTAATTTACGGACTTGTCATCTGTAATTATATTCTGCTCATCCTCAGCTGGAACAACTAATTCGGCACCGGTTTCTTCCGCAGCAGCATCATCGCCCGTATCCTCAATAACTTCTGCGGGCACAGACATCTCTTCCTCATTAACGGGTATTGAATCCAACGGATTGGGGGGCACGGTTTTAGAAGCGGGTTTGTTCAGATCATCCAGATTAACCGCATCTTGAAATTCCTTGCGAACACCGGTGGTTACTTTTTTAAATTCGCTAAGTCCTTTCCCCAAAGATCTGGCTACATCAGGCAGTTTGCCAGGGCCAACTACGATCAGCGCAATCAGCAGTATTAACAACAGTTCCCATGGGCCAATGTTGCCAAACATAACTTCCTCCTATAGCTCAAAATGCTATCATTAGTTTTCATTTATTGTACTCTTATTAACCTTGTAATAGCAATTAATTTTGCACTTTACAAACATTGTATATGTTCCTGTTCTGATCGCTCCATAGCCATATATTAATTCCTTTTTATAGTAGCCCTTATCTATTATGGCAGGATTTTACAATATTAATGCGAATATTTGATATTAAAACTGTCAGGAGAAAATTATGCTCGCAACAACCAACACTTTATTGATCAACGGTATTGAGGCGGTACCTGTGAAGGTAGAAGTTGATATTCAGAACGGTCTGCCCAATTTTGAACTTATCGGGCTTGCCCAGGCCGCTTTAAAGGAAGCCCGTGAAAGAGTTAAGTCTGCGATAAAAAACTCCGGCTATGATTTTCCCAACCGCAAAATAATTGTAAATCTGGCCCCGGCAGATCTAAAAAAGGAAGGCGGTCATTTTGACCTGGCCATCGCGCTGGGCATTTTGCTTGCCTCCGGGCAAATTTCCAAAGTTCCTAGTGATGCTCTTTATTTCGCCGGTGAATTGTCATTAGATGGCAGCCTTCGGCAAGTCCCGGGCATATTGTCTATGAGCCTGGCCCTGATGGGTAATGGTCCGGACACCCGTTTCATTGTGCCGATGGAAAACAGCCGCGAAGCCGCTCTGGTCAGTGAAACCCATGCACTGGCAGCCAATAACCTGCAGGAGGTAATTTACTGGCTGGAAGAGATAGAACCACTGGAGACAGTAATGGATAGCCAAGCTGAGCTCCCAGAAGGCAGAGATCAGATACCTGATTTCGCAGATGTCAAAGGACAGGAGTCGGCCAAAAGAGCACTGCGGGTAGCTGCGGCAGGGCTTCACAACGTTTTGCTGATCGGGCCGCCGGGCGGCGGAAAAACCATGCTGGCCCGTCGTATGCCCAGTATCATGCCGGCCATGAGTCGGGACGAAGTGCTGGAAACTACCCGCATCTATTCGGTCGCCGGTTTGCTTAATGCTGAGCATCCTCTGATCGATGTTCGCCCGTTTCGTGCCCCTCATAAAAATGCATCATCAGCCAGTATCATCGGCGGCGGGCGTGTCCCCCGCCCCGGCGAAATCAGTCTGGCTCAAAACGGCGTTCTTTTCCTGGATGAATTTACGGAGTTTAACCGGGACGTGCTGGAAGCCCTGCGACAACCGCTGGAAGATAAACTGGTGACGATCGCTCGTGCCCAAGCCACCTGTACCTATCCAGCCAATTTTAGTCTGATTGCCAGTTGCAACCCCTGTCCCTGCGGTTTTTTTGGTTCCGATCTGGAGTGCACCTGTACCCCGCCTCAAATCCAAAAATACTTGGGACGAATCAGCGGTCCTCTTTTGGATCGGATGGATCTGCATGTGGAAATACCGCGGGTCAACTTCGAACAGCTGCGTGACGATTCCGGCAGTGAGGGTTCTGCTTCCATGCGCGAAAATGTTCTTCAGGCACGGGAGATACAATTAAAGCGTTTTTCCCGGCATAAATTCAAACTCAACTCACAGATGCGTCCCGCCGATGTAAAAAAATTCTGCCGTCTGGACGAAGCATCTGAAGCCCTGCTGAAAAATGCCTTCGACCGGCTGAAAATGAGTGCCCGCGCTTATGACCGCATTCTAAAAGTAGCCCGCACCATTGCCGATCTGGATAATGCTGCAGACATAAAAATCCAGCATCTGGCTGAAGCCATGCAATACCG
>CAZRMB010000057.1:3230-7640 GCA_964600925.1 uncultured Syntrophomonas sp. | reverse complement strand
AGCTTGATATTTCATTTCCCAATCAACAATTATATAATCTAATAAATATAGAAAATAATATATGCAATACTGCATCATATTGAAGCGGTCAAACATCAGCAGGAAGGAGCAAGCAGTGAGTTACAAAAAGCTCGGTAAAAGGATTCAGCATGCCAGGGAGGAGGCCGGCTTAAGCCAGGAACAACTGGCAGCCATGTTGGGCTGTTCGCAACCTACCCTATCCAATTATGAGAAAGGGAAAAGCAGGATCTATCTGACTCAGTTGCAAAAGGTTTCTGAAATATTGAACCATCCGGCGCAATATTTTCTGGAAGCGATGGAACCGGCTGAAGAGGAGCGTGTTAAACCCTATTCGGCAGAAATTAGCCGTCCCAATCTGGAAGATGTAACATTTCATATGGACAAAGACATTTTGGATATTGTGAAAGTATTATATGAACTTCCACCCGAAACCCGAAGGGTCGTATATGAGTTTGCCCAATGGGAATATCATAAATCTCGGAGGTATGGAAATAATGGTTAATTTCGCGCTCAATAATAATCAGAAAAACCTGATAAAAAATATCCGTTTGCTTGGCCCGCAGCTTGAACAGATGGAATTGGAGATCGATCGGAGCCGTAGTGAAGTATTCGATTACTCGCTGGTAAATGAACTTTCCAAGGTCAATTTGTTAAACCCCATGGTTCCTCTGGAATATGGCGGACGCGGCTTGGATTATTTCGATTATGCGCTGCTGATGGAGGAAATAGGGGCCATATGCCCCGGATTAGCAGCAGTCATGACCTTCAACTGTCATTTTATCAGCATTCTTGATTCGGTGGGAACAGATGAACAAAAAGCCAAATACCTGCCGTTATTCACCCAGAAGCAGCCCAAGCTGGCAGCCATGGCACTAAGTGAAAAGAATGCCGGTTCCGACGCGGGAAATATGAGCACCCTGGCGGTAATGGAGAATGATCACTACATCTTCAGCGGCGTCAAGGAATATGTAGTCAACGCTACCTTTGCCGATTATTTGGTATGCTTTGCTACCCTCGATCCCAGTCGCGCTCGTTCCAAAATGATAGCCCTGATCGTCCCTGGCAATGCGTCGGGTATCAGGGAAGGTCAATTACGCAAAACCATGGGCATTCGTTACGCTCACTGTTCGGAACTGATTTTCGAAAACGTATCCGTTCCTGCGGCCAATTTGCTTGGCGCGGAAGGTGACGGATACATGATCATAACCCAGGCAATCGACCGTGACAAGGTATTGACCGGTTCCATCGGAGTAGGAATCGCCCGGGCAGCTTTTGATATTGCCTTGACCTTTGCCAAGGAAAGAAAGCAGTTCGGGCGCAGCATCTATGACAATCAAGCGATCGCCTTTGAGTTTGCCAGAATGGCTGCGCAGATCGAAGCGGCACGAATGGTGGTCTGGAAAGCCTGCTGGCTGATCGATAACAATGAAGATTTTACGGTTGCTTCTTCCATTGCTAAAATTGCAGGCACGACCACAGCCGAGGAAGTTGTCGGCAAGGCCATGGACATAGTGGGGGGACGGGCTTACATGGAAGGACATCCCTTGGAAAAACTGTATCGGGATGTGAAGATCTTCAGTAATCTGGAAGGCACCAACCACATTCAAAACGCGATCATTTCTTCGTTGCTTTAAACCCACCGGCCATCATCCTACTGATGGCCGGCCATTTAATATTGGGGGAGAAAATTTATGGATACATATGTTTTGTCTATCGATCAAGGCACCACCGGTACGACCGTACTTTTAATTGATCATCAGGGAATAATAAAAGCACGAGCCAGCCGGGAATTTACCCAATACTATCCGCAGCCCGGCTGGGTCGAACATGATCCTCTGGAGATCCTGGAATTTACCCGGGCACTGATACGGCTGACCATGACCCAGGCCAACATCAGTGCCGGGCAGATCAAGGCCATCGGCATTACCAATCAGCGTGAAACCACCGTGGTCTGGGACAAATATACCGGCCAGCCGGTGTGCAATGCCATTGTCTGGCAATGCCGCCGCACCGCCCCCCTCTGCGAGGAAATGAAGGGCGCTGGCTGGGGTGAAAAAATATCCGATCGCACCGGGCTGATCATTGATGCTTACTTTTCCGCTACCAAACTGGCCTGGATCCTGGAAAATATCCCTGATGCCCGCCAAAAAGCCCGTGACGGCCGGCTGCTGTTTGGAACCATCGACAGCTGGCTGCTGTGGAATTTAAGCGGCGGCCTGGTTCATGCCACTGATTATTCCAATGCCTCCCGTACCATGCTTTATGATATCCATAAACTGGCCTGGGATGAAGAAATCCTTGCTTACCTGGATATCCCCGCAATCATGCTGCCTTCCGTTCATTCCTGCAGTGAAGTTTACGGACATTGTCAGACTGATCTTTTAGGTAAAGAAATACCGCTGGCAGGTGTTGCCGGAGATCAGCAGGCAGCTCTTTTTGGCCAGCATTGCTTTTCTCCCGGCTCAGCCAAAAACACTTATGGCACCGGCTGTTTCTTATTGATGAATACCGGCCGCCAGGCAGTAAAATCCTCACATGGTCTGGTGACAACCATTGCCTGGGGACTTAATAATGAAATAACCTATGCGCTGGAAGGCAGTGTTTTTGTTGCCGGCGCAGCAGTGCAATGGCTACGCGACGAAATGCATTTGATTTCCAATTCAGCCGAAAGTGAAGCCATCGCCCAATCTCTGGAAAGCAATGATGGTGTTTACATGGTTCCGGCCTTTGTCGGTCTGGGCGCGCCTTATTGGGATATGTATGCCCGGGGCACGCTGGTGGGTTTAAGCCGGGGAACGGGTCGGCGTCATGTGGTCCGGGCGGTACTGGAGTCAATTGCCTATCAAAGTTATGATATTCTTACCGCCATGATGACTGATTCCGGCATCAGCCTTGACTCATTGAAAGTAGACGGCGGAGCCTGCAGCAATGATTTTCTAATGCAATTTCAGGCTGATATGCTGGGCGTCACCGTAGAGCGTCCCGCCATGATCGAATCGACCGCATTGGGAGCGGCTTTTCTGGCTGGGCTGGCAGTCAACTTCTGGTCAAGTACGGAAGAACTGCAGCAGACCAGGAACGTTGACCGGCTTTTCCTTCCCCGGATGGAATCCGGACCAAGGCAGGCCATGCTGGACGGATGGAAACAGGCAGTAGCCTGTGCCCTAAAATATAAGGCTTAAAATTTTGACTGCCGGCCCAGCCGGCTTTCATCCTTTACAGGCGAAAAACGATAAGGGGGAGAATAGAAAAATGTACGAGGATTGTGTGTTTTTAGATTTCGATTACCTGGAAAAATTCATGGTGGAAGTATTTTGCAGGATGGGTGTGCCCCGGGAGGATGCAGAAATATGCGCGGATGTGCTGATCACTTCAGACAAAAGAGGGATCGACTCTCATGGCATCGGCCGGTTGAAGCCCATTTATTATGATCGTATCAAGGCCGGCATTCTGGATCCCGTGACCCGCATGGAAATCGTCCGGGAGGGACCGACCACTGCCGTAATCGACGGTCACAACGGCATGGGCCATGTGATCGGCCAACGCTCCATGCAGATGGCAATCGATAAAGCCAAAAAATTTGGCATGGGGATGGTGGCGGTCAGAAACTCCACCCACTATGGGATCGCCGGTTATTTTGCCCTGATGGCGGTGCAAAACGGTATGATCGGTATGACCGGCACCAATGCCCGACCATCCATCGCTCCAACCTTTGGGGTGGAGAACATGCTGGGTACCAATCCCATGACTTTCGGCATTCCCACTGACGAAGAATTCCCTTTTGTGCTTGATTGTGCCACCTCTGTCTCCCAACGCGGCAAGATCGAAGTCTATGACCGGGAAAACAAAGTAATCCCTGAAGGCTGGGTCATCGACAAGAGCGGGCATACCCGCACCGACACCCATCAGATCTTGCTCGACCTGGTCAACGGTCAGGCGGCGCTGACTCCGCTCGGCGGTATCGGTGAGGATAATGCCGGTTACAAAGGCTACGGATATGCGACTGTAGTTGAAATATTGTCCGCCGCCCTACAAGGGGGAGCGTTTATGAAAGCCCTGTCCGGGCGGGATGCAAACGGCAAGCCGGGACCATATAACCTGGGTCACTTCTTTATGGCTATAGATGTGGAGGCCTTTACCGATCTGGACAGCTTTAAAAAGAGCTCCGGTGACATTCTGCGGGCGTTAAGAGCATCCGAAAAAGCTCCCGGAGCAAGCCGCATCTATACCGCCGGGGAAAAAGAATACCTGGCCTGGCAGGAACGTCAAGGCAAGGGTGTACCTGTAAACAAGGTTCTGCAGCAGGAGATCCTGCAAATGCGGGAAGAGCTGGGACTGAAAGATTTTCATTTTGCGTTTGAATAAAACCCAAAATAAAAATCCCATCAC
>CAZRMB010000057.1:0-3130 GCA_964600925.1 uncultured Syntrophomonas sp. | reverse complement strand
ACGCCCTGGGAATTGTAATCCCAGGGCGCTATCCGTGCAGATCAGTTTATTCTTCGTAGAGCTTGTCGATAAGTTCCTTGTACTTCTGATCGATGAATTTGCGTTTAAGTTTCAATGTCGGGGTCAGTTCCCCAGCCTCTTGGGTCAGTTCCTCAGGCAACAGTACGAACTTCTTGATTTTCTCCACCTGACCGAGACTCCTGGTTTTGTTTTCAATCATTTTCTCATATAATTTGTAGATAGCCGGGTTCTGAATAATTTGCTCCGGGGAAGTGTATTCAATGTGGTTCTTTTTGCAATAGTCTTCCAGCAAAATGAAGTTCGGTACGACCAATGCGGAGATGAATTTTCTATTCTCCCCGATGCATACAAACTGAGAGATAAAGACTTCCTGTCCCAGCAGTGATTCGATCTGCTGCGGAGAGATATTTTTGCCGCCAGCGGTGATAATCAGCTCCTTGATGCGGTCAGTGATTTTTATATAGCCGATACGATCGCCGTTCTTTTCCACATAATGCAGCTCACCCACGTCCTGTGTCTTGAACCAGCCGTCCTCAGTGAATATAGCTTTGGTGGCTTCGGGGTTCTTGTAGTACTCGGTCATGCACATGCCGCCATTAAGCTGCACTTCGCCTTCGTCTGAAATTCTCACTTTGGTCATCGCCAGAATACATCCGCAATAACCAGGAATGGCATTGTCCCTATAACCTACACAAACCGGGAAAAATTCTGTCAGGCCATAGCCCATGGCGATGTTTATGCCAACCGCCTGGAAAAATTCATTTACATCCGGGGCAAAGGCGGACCCGCCAATGTGATATATGTTGCAGTTTTCCGTTCCCAGCATAGCCCGAATTTTACTGAAGACCAGCTTGTCGGCTATTTTATATTTAATGCCGTAGCTATTGCTGCGATATGCTTCGATCCCTACCCCTTTAGCCCATTCAAACATTTTGTATTTCATGCCCCCGGCGCTTTTCATGCCAGCATGGATGGTTCCATAAACTTTATCCCAAATTCTCGGCACACTGGTCATAAACTGCGGCTTATAGTGATTCATGTATTCAACGAAATCAGTCGGGTTGGGACAGTAGCCGATTCTTACTCCAATACTCATGCATCCGTAGGACCAAAGTCTTTCGAATATGTGTGACAACGGCAGTATGGAAAGAGAAGTATAATGAGGCCCTGCTTCTGGATAACGGAGGGAAGGAAAAATTCCTGTCAGGAAGCTACGGTGAGTATGAACCGCACCTTTGGGATTGCCGGTGGTGCCTGATGTATAGATAATGGTGACTTTGTCATCAGGATGAACGTTGTTGAGCCTGTCTTCAAATTCCTGATCGTTTTTAAGCTGAATGCCTTTTTCGATCAGCTTCCCCAGATAATCGCTCTTGTCTCCGGATATTTTGATATCATCCTGCATGGCTACAATAAACTGCAGATATTTATTGTCCTTGATAATTCTTTCGGCTTTGTCATACTGTTCCTGATCACCGACAAAGACAACTTTGACTTCTGCATCATTGATTATATATTCAGCCTCTTCCTTGGAGTTGGTCGCATAAATCGGTACCGAAACCGCTCTGGTGGCTAAAATTCCCAGATCCGAAACAGCCCATTCGGAGCAGTTCCGTGCAAATACCGAGCACATATCACCGGGCTGGATCCCCATATCGATCAATGCTTTAGCTAAAGCTGTGATTCGTTTGCCGAATTCGGTCCAAGTCAGTGATTCCCATTCACCCTTGGTGTTTTTCTGCGTTAATATGACATTGTCTTTGTATATCTTGGCATTCTTAAGCATCATATAGGCAAGTGTCTTGTTCTCCGCCAGGTATTTTTCAAATCCCTGATCCCAGTTAGTGTCACAATCCCGCCAAGCCGGCAAATTTTGTGTCAATTTGTGCATTCAAGAACCTCCTCCTATTTTTTTCGTATATATAATATTATCCTTCGTAATATTAATTAAGTCAATTTATATTAGTTATTTTGATAATTATGTATAAATTTTCACATGAACTTTCCCAGACATTTATCAAAACCTCTCCCATGTTAATGCAATTTATTAAAAAAAGAAGGATTTTTGTAATCTGTTGCGAATAAAATGTAAATAAGCTGGTCTGACCACCAGGACGTCAAGTCAACAGGATATGGAGCCAGTGTATGAATGCAGCCTGAATGTATATCAAAAAGATAATCAGGCTTGCTTGTATAAGATGGCGGCAGAAGTGAAGAATCTGGCTTTGTAGAAGGCAGATCAAATAAATCTGACACGCCATGGAAGATGGGAGGAACAAAGTATGTTAGAACTAAGAATCAACGGGTTTGGCGGGCAGGGCTCTGTTACCCTGGCTCATTTGCTGGCACAGGCCGCGCTGGAAAACGGCGAGCAAGGCCAGGCGCTGCCTTTCTTCGGAGTGGAACGCCGCGGAGCACCAGTACGGGCAGCTGTGCGTATGTCCCCCACCACGATCCACGCTCACAGTCAATGCGAGTTGCCGGATTATGTGGTGGTAATGAGCGAAAAACTCACTGACGCGGCAATCAATGAAGGGATTACGGATATCGGCACCGTGATCATCAATACCCCTAATGCCGTATCCGTGAATAAGCACGACACCTGGCAGGTGGACGCCGAAGGTATCGCCCGCGATGCCGAGCTGTTTTCTGCCGACGGGCCTATGATCAATATTCCGCTTTTTGGAGCAGTTTGCCGGGTGTTAAATATCCCGCAGCATATAATGGAACAAACTCTCTTGAATAAATGGCCGGGCAAAAACGGTGAGCGCAATCTGGGCCCTGCCAGCAAGGCTTATAACTCGGTAATGAAAGTAAATGCTGCCTTGAGTGCTTAATATTTTTGAAGTTATCGAAAGGAATGGAAATAAATGAAATCAGTCACGAAAGCCTACCGGCCTATTTCCTGGCCGATGTTGGGGTCCGGCGGTGACACCGGTTCCTGGCGAGTACATCGTCCAATTGTTGATCAGCAGAAGTGCACCAAATGCCAATTTTGCTGGGTATATTGTCCGGAAGCGGTCATAGACCGTAAAGAAATTACGATTGATTACCGCTACTGCAAGGGCTGCGGTGTGTGCGCCACAGAATGCCCCACCGGCGCGATCAG
>CAZRMB010000056.1:0-11276 GCA_964600925.1 uncultured Syntrophomonas sp. | reverse complement strand
CCGACGGTAGAAAATGTAACCAAGGTATATACAGAAGCTTTATCTGACGGTTCTGAAGTCATCGCCATTCACATGTCATCGGCTCTCTCTGGTACATACCAGACCGGAGTTATGGTCAAGAATACTTTGGATAACCCCAAGCTACATGTTTTTGATTCCCTCAGAGCTTCATTAGGGATGGGACTGATGGTGGTGGAGGCGGCCAGAATGGCAGAACGAGGAGAGAATGTAGCGGCGATTCTGGCGCGTCTGACGGAGATGCAAAAGAGCGTCCAGTGCATTTTTGTGGTAGGCAATCTGGATGGTTTGATCAAAGGCGGCCGTCTTTCCAAAGCCAAAGGGAAAATTGCCCAGGTATTCGATATCAAACCGATTTTGTATATGGATGATGAAGGCTTCCTTATGCCATATGACAAAGCCCGGGGCTTGAAAGGTGCTCAACGTAAGCAGATTGATATAATGGAGCATCTTGGCAGAAATCTTGACCGGCAGACAGTCGGTATCGACCATAGTGCAGTTCCTGAAATTGCTGAAGTATTGAGTCGGACCATTAAGGAAAAATTTGCTGTACAGGAAGTGATTATAAGCGAAATCGGGCCAATCATCGGCTCCCATGTTGGAGCAGGCACCTTTTCTGTATATTTTGAAAAGTAAATTAATACTATCTTTTTTTCATTGGCCTGGAGTATAATCATTTTTATACTATCCGAAGTATTTTTATACCGATAGATAGTATAAGTGCAACCACGGTTGCGCCGACTGCCGGAGGCTCACCCTTCGGATACTACTGATGCTCTCGTTGGTAGCTTTTAAGGATGCGGCGCAAGCCGGTATTCCTTAAATATGAATAATACGGGAGTTGTTTTTGTGACCGGGACCATCATAAATGCCTCTGCGATTGTGGGCGCTGGCTTGCTTGGCCTGTTTCTGCGCAGGGGAATACCTGAAAATATGACTCGTACCATGCAGGACGGATTAGGTATTCTTATTCTTGTGATCGGCCTGCAATACGGTTTTAAAGCTGAAAGTCTGGCAATTGTAGGTTTAAGCCTGGCCTTCGGTGCGGTTATCGGAGAATGGCAGCAGTGGGAAGCCCGTTTGGAGAAGTTGGGAGAAAAGCTGCAAAGTGTGACCGGTGGCAGCAACGAGCAATTTGTGAAGGGCTTTGTTACAGCAACCATGGTCTTCTGTGTCGGGGCGATGGCGGTCGTAGGGTCTCTTGAAGATGGTCTGACCCATAATCCCCAGATATTGATTGTCAAGTCCATGCTGGATGGCATTTTTTCCATTATATTTGCAGCCAGTATGGGAGTGGGAGTATTGTTTTCTGCGCTTCCCGTTTTAATTTATCAGGGAGCGATTTCCCTCGGTGCTTCATTTATCCAACCATTCATAACCGATCCGATGCTAAACAATATTACTGCTCTAGGTGGTATTTTGATTGCCGGCATCGGGCTTAATACGCTGGGGATAACCCGCATCCGGGTTGCCAATCTTTTGCCGGGAATTTTCTTCGTTCCCTTGTTCATGTATCTGGCGAAGCTTATTACCACTGTAATTGATTCAATACTTTAAAATGAATCAAAAGAATTAAGAAAGCTTCCAAAATTATTATTTTTTGTATAATGTGCTTTTTGGTATAATAATGGTTAATTGTTTTATTGCAAAGGAGGCGGCATGATGGCGCTAACCATAAAAGAAGTCGAATATGTGGCCAAACTGGCCAGATTGCAATTGAATGAAGATGAAAAACAGATCTTTGCCGAACAATTGAGTTCCATCCTTAAATATGTGGAAAAACTAAATGAATTGCCAACCGATGGGGTTGAACCGCTGGCACATATTCTGCCGGTATATAATGTTTTCCGTGCGGACGAAATCCGGCCCGGAACACCCCGGGAGGAAATACTGGCCAATGCTCCGCTGGTCGAAGACGGCCAATACAAAGTACCAAAAATCATGTAGAGCATTTGCAACAGGGAGGAAGTCAGTTTGGAATTACATCAACTTACCATTCATGAATTACAGGAATTGCTGAGCCGCAAGGAAACCTCAGCCCTGGAAATAACACAGTCCATATTTACACGCATTCATGCTGTGGATGACCAGGTCCGGGCATTTATTACCCTGACAGAGGAAGAGGCCTTGGCCAATGCACGGGAGATCGACAAGCAGGGTGAATATGGCAGAATAGCAGGAATCCCGCTGGGGGTAAAAGATATTTTTTGTACGCGCGGCGTAAAAACAACCTGCGCATCCCTTATCCTCGAAAATTTTGTACCCACTTATGATTCCACCGCAGTCGGCAGATTATTTGCAGAAAAGGGCATATTGGCCGGCAAGCTCAATATGGATGAGTTTGCCATGGGTTCTTCCACAGAACAGTCAGCGTTTTTCTCAACCTGCAATCCCTGGGATCTTTCCCGGGTACCGGGAGGATCATCAGGCGGATCCGCGGCGGCAGTCGCTGCCGACGAAGTCCCTTTTGCACTGGGAACTGATACAGGAGGTTCGATCCGCCAGCCTGCTTCCTTTTGCGGTGTAGTAGGCTTGAAGCCTACCTATGGCAGAGTATCCCGCTGGGGTGTGATTGCTTATGCATCATCTTTGGATCAGGTGGGGACGTTTGCCAAAGATGTTCGGGACTGCGCGCTGGTGATGAATATCATATCCGGTAAAGATCCGCTTGATTCAACCTGTGTGGATCTGCCCGTACCCGATTATTCAGCCAGTCTGGACGGTAATGTAAAAGGAATGAAGATCGCTTATCCGCGTGAATATTTCCAACCCGGAATTGACAGCCATGTTCAGGACGCGATTAAAAAAGCGCTGCTTAAATATGAAGAAATGGGAGCAGTTGTTAATGAGGTATCCCTGCCCCATAGCGAATATGCGTTGCCGGCATACTATCTGGTCGCTACGGCTGAGGCCAGCGCCAATTTGGCTCGTTATGACGGTGTCCGTTATGGACTGCGTGATTTTGAAGCCGCCAATGTGATCGACATGTTTTCCAGATCCCGGGCGGAAGGTTTTGGTGCTGAAGTCAAACGACGCATCATGCTGGGTAGTTACGCTTTAAGTTCCGGCTATTATGATGCCTATTATCTAAAAGCTTTGAAAGTCAGACGCCTGATCGCGGATGATTTCTCCAAAGTATTTGCGAATTTTGACCTGATCGTATCACCAACGGCTCCGACAGTTGCCTTCAACATTGGAGAACAGATTGGTGATCCGCTGACATTATATATGAATGATATTTTGACGGTGCCCATAAATATGGCTGGATTGCCTGCCATGTCTATACCTTGCGGGTTCCACGAGGGAATGCCTGTCGGGATGCAGCTTATCGGCCCGGCTTTTGGTGAAAGCACACTTTTCAAGGCTGCTTTTGCCTTTGAACAGAACACTGATTTCCATACCTTTAGGCCCGCTCTGGAGGTGAAATAATTGAGTAAAGATTATGAAGTTGTGATCGGCCTGGAAGTCCATGCCGAACTTAAAACTGAAAGCAAGATATTCTGTTCCTGCTCGACTGCGTTTGGTGCCGAGCCCAATACCCAGGTTTGCCCTGTTTGTTCAGGCTTTCCCGGTATGCTGCCGGTGTTGAATGAAAAAGCGGTGGAATGTGCCATAAAAACAGGACTGGCCCTTCGTTGTGAAGTTGCTGAATATTGTAAATTTGACCGCAAGAATTACTTTTATCCGGATCTGCCCAAAGCCTATCAGATTTCGCAATATGATCTGCCGATTTGTATAGGCGGCTATTTGGATATTGATGTAGAAGGAGAGAAGACCAGGGTCGGGATTACCAGAGCACATCTGGAGGAAGATGCCGGCAAACTGGTCCATCAGGGTGATATTACGACCACCCCCTTTTCGCTGGTTGATCTTAACCGTTCCGGTGTACCCCTGCTGGAGATCGTATCGGAACCTGATATGCGCAGTGCTCTGCAAGCACGGGCTTATATGGAAAAACTTCGCTCGATTCTGCTGTTTGCAGATGTTTCCGATTGCAAAATGGAAGAAGGTTCCCTGCGCTGTGACGCCAATGTTTCCGTTCGTCCCTGGGGACAGCAGGAACTGGGCACCCGCGCAGAGATAAAAAACCTGAATTCTTTCCGCGCATTGGAGAGAGCGATCGAATATGAAGCCAAAAGGCAGATGGAAGCGCTTGAAGACGGAGAATTGATCGTACAGGAGACCAGAACATGGGATGAAGGCAAAGGCGTCACCAGATCCATGCGCTCCAAAGAAGAAGCGCATGACTATCGCTATTTTCCTGAACCGGATCTGCCCCCTCTTCATATCGACCAGGATTGGATCGATACGGTCAGAAAGAGTATGCCTGAAATGCCTGATCAGGCTGGTCAAAGGCTAATGGATCAATATGGCTTGTCACTGTATGATGCCGATTTGATTACCCAAAGCCCGCAAATTTTGAAATTCTTCGATGAAACCCTGGCTTTGTATGCGGATGCCAAAGCGGTATCAAACTGGATGATGGGTGATTTGACCCGGCTTCTGAATCAAAATGGCATGGAAATACAGGATGCCAAAGTCAAACCGGCTTTGCTGGCAGAGATGCTGCAACTGATGGCGGATGGTACGATCAGCGGGAAAATGGCCAAGACTGTTTTCGAAGAAATGTTTGTCAGCGGTCAGGATCCTCAGACGATTATTAAAGAAAAGGGTCTGGTGCAAATATCAGATACCGATTCATTGTTACCTCTGATTGATGAAATTATCAATAGTAACCCCAAAGTTTTACAGGATTACAAGAATGGCAAGGAAAAGGCCTTCGGATTTTTCATCGGTCAGATCATGAAAGCCACCAAAGGACAGGCGAATCCTGAGATGGTAAACAATTTGCTCAAAGAACGTTTAAACAGGGAGTGATAATATGACATGGACATTGGCTAACAAGGACTGGTTCCTGGAAAGTGACGCAAAGGTATACATTGTTGATACGACTCTGCGGGATGGAGAGCAAACTGCCGGAGTAGTATTTTCCAATGAAGAAAAAATAAGAATTGCCCAATACCTTGATGAAATCGGCATAGATCAGATTGAAGCCGGTATTCCAGTAATGGGCGGTGATGAGAAAAAGTGCATTACTGAAATTGCCCATATGGGACTGAAAGCCAGTATTATGGCCTGGAACCGGGCAGTGATCGCTGACATCAAGGAATCGCTGGAATGTGGTGTTGATGCAGTGGCCATCTCCATATCTACTTCCGATATTCATATTCAGCATAAACTTCAAACCACCCGTGAAAAAGTACTGCAGATGATGTCTGATGCGGTTAAGTTTGCCAAAGACAAAAATCTGTATATTTCTGTGAATGCGGAGGATGCTTCCCGTTCCGATCTTGATTACCTGACGGAATTTGCGCTGATTGCCAAGCATGCAGGAGCTGATCGCCTGCGCTTCTGTGACACGGTCGGTACGCTGAACCCGTTGACAACCTTCAGATATATAAAGACCCTGCATGATGCAGTAGGACTTGATATAGAAATGCATACACATAATGATTTCGGTATGGCAACGGCCAATTCTCTTTCCGGTGTATACGGCGGTGCCAATCATGTGGGAGTAACGATCAATGGTTTGGGAGAAAGAGCCGGGAATTCATGTTTGCAGGAAGTAATTATGGGACTGAGACATTTAATGAATGTTAATGTTAATTACAATACCACTATTTTCCGTGAGGTTGCGCAGTATGTTGCCAATGCTTCGGGACGCGAGCTGCCGGTCAGCAAACCGATCGTAGGATCCAATATTTTTGCCCATGAGTCTGGTATTCATGGCGACGGGGTTTTAAAAAACCCTCTGACCTACGAAGTTTTTAAACCCGAGGAAGTTGGACTCGAACGGCAGATCATCATTGGCAAGCATTCCGGTACCGCGGCAATTAAGTCAAAGTTTAAAGAATACTTGATCAGTCTTCCCGAAGAAGACGCCAAAGTCATACTGGCTCGGGTGCGGCAAATGTCGATTGATAAGAAGAGATCACTCTTTGATAAAGAGGTTGTTTATATTTATGAAGAAATAATGAGAGAGAGGAATAAATAGTGGGTAAAACGATTGCCGAAAAGATATTGTCTTTGAAAAGTGGTCAGGATGCACGGGCCAATGATATAGTGGTTGCCGATTTGGATTTTGTAATGGGTCAGGATGGTACTTCCGGTCTGGCGATCAGAGCATTTGAAGAAATGAATTCCGCCAAGGTTTTTGATCCGTCCAAAATCGCCATGGTGATCGATCACAGTGCTCCCAGTCCGCTGGAAGGGGTATCAGCTCTGCACCACCAGATGAGAGTATTCGCCAATGAACAGCAGATCAATTTCTATGACATTGGTGATGGGGTATGTCATCAGTTGGTACCAGAACGGGGTCATGTCGTACCCGGCAATCTGGTCATCGGCGCTGATTCGCACACCTGTACTTATGGTGCGATAAATGTTTTCTCCACTGGAGTTGGATCAACCGACCTGGCGGCGGGATTAAGTTCGGGCAAGCTCTGGTTCAAAGTCCCGGAAACCTTTAAATTTGTCATGAACGGCAAGCTCCCTGCCGGGGTTTATTCCAAGGATCTGATCCTTTACCTGATCGGGGATGTAACCGCCGATGGTGCTACTTATTTGGCAGCAGAATATACCGGTGAAGCAATTGATGATCTTTCGGTTGAAGCCAGATTCACCATCAGCAACATGGCCATCGAAATGGGAGCCAAATGTGGTTTGATGGAAGCTGATGAAAAAACGGTGGACTGGGTCAAGGCTCACAGCGACAAGCCTTTTGAAACAGTCAAAGCTGATCCTGACGCAGTCTATGCCCGCGTGAAGGAATATGATGTTAGCAAACTTGAACCTCAGATAGCCAAACCGCATACCGTGGATAATGTATCACCCATAAGTGAAGTCTTGGACATTCCCATTCAGCAAGGAATGATCGGGACCTGTACCAATGGCCGCATTGAAGATTTCCGTATTGCTGCGGAAATTCTCCGGGGCAGGAAACTGGCCCGCGGTACCCGTCTGATCGTAGCACCGTCATCCCGTCAGGTTATGTTGCAGGCCATGCGGGAAGGACTTATAGAAATATTTATAGAAGCCGGCGCAGCAGTGGTAACCCCGGGTTGTGGACCGTGTGTGGGTACCCACAATGGGGTCCCGTCTGACGGAGAAAATGTCATTTCAACTGCCAACCGTAATTTCAAGGGCAGAATGGGCAACAATAAAGCATTCATATATCTGGCATCACCAGCAACGGTGGCTGCTTCGGTTTTATACGGCAAGATCAGCGATCCCCGTGAATTTAACAGCTAGGAGGCTTTGAAATGAATTTACTCGGCAAGGTACACAAGTTTGGTAATGATGTTAACACAGATTATATAATTTCCGGCCGCCATAAATTTAAAACCCTCGATATGAGGGAACTGGCCAAACATGTTATGGAGGATCTGGACCCGGATTTTTACGGCAAAATTGACAAGGGCGATTTTATCGTTGCCGGCAGTAATTTTGGCTGCGGTTCTTCGCGCGAGCAGGCTCCTTTGGCAATTATTAATGCGGATATAAGCGCGGTGATTGCAAAATCTTTCGCGCGCATATTTTATCGCAATTGCATCAATACCGGTTTGCCACTAATTGAATGCAACACGGACTTGATCAATCCCGGGGATGAATTGGAAATTGACCTTGGTGCCGGATTACTGCATGACCGGACCCAGGGAATCGATATTGCCATCACACCGTTGCCGCCGGTTATGCTGAAAATATTAAATGACGGCGGTCTGGTAGAGCATTTTAAAAAATACGGCGGATTCAATTTTGACTAATGTGAATGTCAATTGAGATCAATACTTGCAGATGATGAATCAATAAAACAGGGGGGCTAATCGTGACAGACAAAACAACCGCAAACGGGGAGAAAATTACGGTATCAAACGGGATACTGAAGGTACCGGATCACCCAATCATCCCCTTTATAATCGGAGATGGAACCGGACCTGATATCTGGGCAGCTGCTTCCCGGGTGTTGGATGCGGCTGTAGATAAAGCCTATAACGGACAGAAAACGATCGTCTGGAAAGAAGTACTGGCGGGTGAAAAAGCTTTCGATCTGACCGGCGAATGGCTGCCCCAGGAAACCCTGGATATTATTAAGGAATATATCATTGCCATCAAGGGCCCACTGACCACTCCCATTGGTGGAGGGATTCGTTCTTTGAATGTAGCTTTGCGGCAAAAGCTCGATCTATATACCTGTCTGCGGCCGGTCCGCTGGTTTGAGGGCGTACCCTCACCGGTTAAAAGACCTCAGGATGTGGATATGGTAATATTCCGCGAAAATACGGAAGACATCTATGCCGGGATCGAATATCCGCAAGGAAGCCCTGAGGCAGAGAAACTGATGCATTTTTTGCTAAATGATATGGCTGTAGATAAAATTCGTTTTCCACAAACTTCCGCACTGGGCATCAAGCCGGTATCCGAGGAAGGCAGTAAACGTCTGGTTCGCGCTGCGATTGAGTATGCCATTGCCAAGGACTTGAAGAGCGTTACACTGGTACACAAAGGCAATATCATGAAGTATACCGAAGGTGGATTCAAGCAGTGGGGTTATGATGTGGCTGCAGCGGAATATGGTGACAGGGTCTTTACCTGGAACCAATATGATGACATCAAAGACAAGCAGGGCGCAGATGCTGCGGACAAGGCTCAGAAGGAAGCGGAAGCAGCCGGCAAAATTATCATCAAGGATGCCATCGCCGATATTTTCTTACAGCAGATTCTTACCCGTCCTGCTGAGTTTGATGTAGTAGCCACTTTGAATCTGAATGGTGATTACATTTCTGATGCACTGGCAGCACAGGTGGGCGGTATCGGCATTGCCCCCGGAGCCAACATTAACTATTTGACCGGACATGCCATTTTTGAAGCGACGCACGGCACCGCTCCCAAATATGCCAACCTGGACAAGGTCAATCCCTCATCAGTCATCCTGTCAGGGGAAATGATGCTGAGACATTTGAAATGGGACGAGGCCGCCGATCTGATTGTTACGTCCATGGAAAATACCATCGCCAGCAAGGTGGTAACCTACGATTTTGCCAGACTGATGGAGGGGGCCTCCGAAGTCAAATGTTCACAATTTGCTGATGCACTGATTGCCAATATGTCCTAAGACTGCTCAGGCCATACATTAAGATAACAGCGAGTTCAGCGGTCGGGTCAAACCCGGCCGTATCTTTTCCGGAGACAGTTTCAAGGGGGATAAAATAGTGAATCGCAACAAATTTAAGGAATCATTACGGGATAAAAACAAGTTTACAATAACCTGGGAACTGGTTCCCGGCCGGGGAGCCCATGAAAAAGCACAGGAGAATGCTATCCTTGCAGCCGAACAGGCTGCCCGGGGCGGCAGGATTGATGCTCTGTCTCTTACTGACAATCCGGGCGGCAGACCTGCCTTGTCGGCAGCCTACCTGGGTACGGAGATATTAAAGCTGGGGATCGAACCGCTGGTTCACTTTACCTGTAAAGATAAAAACCGCAATCAGATCGAATCTGAACTATATGCCCTGAACCGAGCCGGCGTCAACAACCTTTTGGTTATGACCGGTGATTATCCGACCAGTGGTTTTGCAGGCCGGCCTAAACCGGTATTTGATCTGGATCCGGTGCATGTATTGGAGCTTATTGCCAACATGAATAAAGGGTTGGAGGTTACAGAAGCCAATAAATCGACTTTCCAACAGCCCGGTGACTTTTTTGCGGGCAGTGTGGTTTCTCCCTTCAAAGCAACGGAAGCTGAGCTTATGGGGCAATATCAGAAGCTCCGCAAAAAAATCAGCCATGGAGCATCCTTTATCGTGACCCAGTTGGGTTTTGATGCCCGTAAATTTCATGAGATTTTGCAGTTTATCAGGGGGATTGACGCTGATCTGCCGGTCATAGGCAATCTTTATATTCTTCCCTATGGTGCGGCCAGGATGATGAATACCAACCAACTGCCGGGCTGTGTGGTCCCGGAAAAACTTCTGGCTGAAATCGATCAGGAAAGAAACGCTGAAGACAAAGGCGTCGGTGCCAGGTTGCTGCGGGCTGCCAAAATGTATGCCTTGATGAAGGGCATGGGTTTTGATGGTGTCGACATCGGCGGGCATAACGTAAAATATGAACAAGTTGAATACATTATAGACAAGGGCGAGGAACTAAGCGCTGACTGGATGAAGCTGATCGGGGAGTTTGATTATCCTCAGCCCCAGGGATTTTATTACTTTGCCAGGGATGAAAAAACGGGTCTTAATAAAAAAGAACCGGCGGAGCGAGCCAGTCTGCAGCCGGAACTTCCAGTCGGCATTAATTATCGCATGATGCGTTTGTTCCATCATCTGTTTTTTACTCCGGACAAGAATCTTTATCCTTTGCTGCACAGTTATTATGCAGGAGTAAAAAATCCCCGCCGCTACAAATTTGAACATATGCTTAAGGTGATTAGCAACGGATGTAAAGATTGCGGTGATTGTGCTTTGCTTGATCTGGCCTATCTCTGCCCCATGTCACAATGTCCCAAGAACCAGCGTAATGGTCCCTGCGGCGGAAGTTATGACGGTTGGTGTGAAGTGTTTCCAGACGAAAAGAAATGTATCTGGGTTAGGGCTTATGCCATGCTGAAAGCTTATAATGAGGAAGCACAATTGGAAAATCAATATCTGCCACCGGCTAATTGGGATCTTTATCAAACCTCTGCCTGGTATAATTACTTTACAGGACAGGATCATTCATCCGGGAAAAAAGGAGAGGGCGATCCAAAATAAAAACCTTCTGACAATAATCAGGCATAATTGATGATGCAATGCGCTAGACTGACAAAATGGCTGTCCGGATTTTAAACAATTCGGACAGCCTTGTTTTTTAGTAAAAAATTAACGCCAGGCATCCCGGGCCTACGTGAGTACCGATCACCGGACCTGCCTCAACCAAATATACCGGAACAGAATAATCAGCCTGGAGTTTTGTCTGCAGACGATGTGCACTTTCTGGAGCATCAACGTGCAGCACTGTGATTTTGTGCAGATCTTGACGATGCTTTTCCATCTCATCGAAAATTCGCTGAAGGGCTTTACCCGTAGTGCGAACTTTGTCAAACAGTACGATCTCCCCGGCTCTAACCGTAAGAATAGGTTTCAACTGAAGAATGTTTCCCAAAATGCCGCTCAATTTACTGATCCGGCCGCCCCGGACCAGATATTCAAGATCATCAACCA
>CAZRMB010000055.1:0-11312 GCA_964600925.1 uncultured Syntrophomonas sp. | reverse complement strand
CTGTTCCCCAGTTTTCAACCAGGTCCCCATTCGCATCAAGGTACCTTTCCCCGGGCTGAAACTTCACGTCAAGCGTATGTGAATCGCGCGGAGATACAAGTCCCGTCAGCGGGTATTGAAATTCAAAGTCAATAGGCTGGTCAACATACCCCGAAACGTCGAATTCGGCATCCCCCGATACTGGTGTTTTCGCATCAATAAACGGAGCACCAATCAGCAGCGAGTCAGCCGATATTACCTTGCATAAAACCTTGTAGTTTGTTGCACCCACCGGAATCGATGCTCCGGCAACATTAACCCTGATCGGGTTGCCGCTCAGGTGAAATTTTCCCCCTGTTACTGTCAATGTTCCTACTGCCATAACTAAATATTTAGTTGTTGTTAATTAATTATAACGACCGGTTCCTGTCAATTCTTTCCAGCGTTTCCAGGTCCTTTCTTATCATCTCAGTGTAAACCTTCGGCTTCCACTTCATCATCCTTTCGTTTACCTCAATGTTTTTCCTGATCAACTCTTTCAGCTCAGCGTCGGCCAGTCCAACCCCTCCGGTTCCGCTCTGATAATTTCCCTTCGCAAATTGCCGCGCTCCGCCATCGGTCACCGCCGGTTGCTGCTTGGTCCCGTTCACTACCCGGTGCGCCAAAATCGCCTCAATCAGCTTCGGGTTATTCATCTGAATATTTCTCAGCGTCGGGTAATCAATCACCATCTCCGGCCTCTCGGCAAACAACCCCAGGCTCGGCTTCTTATACACACCCGTCTTCACCGGCCCCACATACTCCGCATCATACGTCCGCCCGTCATCCTTCCCCATCACCGGAAACTTACCCCCTGCAAACTGCCTTACCCGCTCAACCGGGTAATTCCCTTTGGCCCATTGTGTAACTGTCCCAATGGTTTGTGCAAGTATCAATCCCGTATTCAACGACGCATTGGCCGTATTGGCACCCATGGGAGCTGCCGCCCATGCCGCTGCTGCTGCCGGTGCCGCTGGCCCCATCCATGCAAACTCTGCCAGTGCGGTACTGTATATCTTCGCGTTATCCGATGCAACCTTTATCCATATTCCCGCTATAGCTATCCCCTGTCCAATTAAGTAGAGCGCCTTCCCCAGCTTCGACTCTTCCCCTACCGAATTCCGCAATACACCAATGTACGACTGTATCATTTCAACCCGGGCAAGCTGCATTTTTTGTTCAGCATCAAACATATCCAACTGCAACTGTTTGTTGGCTTCAACATATTTTAAATCGGCGTCAAGCTTAGCGTCTGCATTATTCCCTGCCATCTCAAGTTCATCGGCATACATCTTATCAATAAGCTTCTTCCGCTCATCCAAAATAATTTTAAGCTGATCCCTATTGGTAAATGTCGTGTCCGATTCAGCTCCTTTCATAAAATCAATGGTCTTACCCATCGTTTCTAATTTAGCCTGCTGTGGCCCAAGTTTAATCCTTCTTATTTTTTCCTGATGTTCAAGTTCCTTTGCCTCAATGATCTTATTATACAGCTCATTCAGTTGTACCTCTTTCTCCGATAACTGCGATTTTACTACGAGCTGGCTTTCTAATGCAGCCTTCTCTTCAGCCCAGCGCTCATCTTCAAGTGCCAGCGAAGCATCCACTTCGCTAACAGCCCGGTCCGTCTTAATCCTGGCAAATTGCTTTTGTGCAGCAAGTATCCGGTCATTAATGTTCCCCTCAATCTGTACCTTCTTCTCCAGAAGCGCATTATATGTTTCGGCGTATTCGATACTCCCAACCTTGTAAATCTTCAGTTTATCGTCCAGAAAAAGAATTTCCTGCTCCAGTATTTTATCGTTATACTCATCCTCCGACAAATACGCCCCCTCCAAATATTTCCGCTTAATCTCAGCCAGCTTCAGGTTATGTTCCGCCTCCGCTTTCTCAACAGCCAATTTTGCCTTCTCATCATCCAACTGATGTTGAGTCTTCCTTCCTCCTCCACCACCCGCCGGCTTCCCCTGTTCGCTTAAATTTTTTGCCAGTTGGTTCTGAAGATTCACATAATCCTCCGACGCTTCAATACCGTTCATCCTCACCTTCTGTTGCTCAATAACGCCGTCCTTTTCAACCTTTACAATCTTTGTCCACTTATCCTCTTCCAGTTGTATTAAGTCACGTATTTTTAGTTCTTCCGATTTAAGCTGCTCCTTCTTCAGCCACTCCTCGCTTTTCTTCTGGTCACTCTGCTGTTTCAAGAGTTCAGTCTCCCGAATCGTCGCCGCCATTTCAATCCGCTTCTTCCCTTCTTCCACATCAGCTTCGCTCATCATCGAAAATCCCGCAGCATTCTCCTGTTTAGACTTACCAGTTAATTTACCCAAGGTTGTAATATAGGAGTCCAGTTTATTTGTAGCTGCTCCAATTTTCTCAGCCCCATCGCTAAAAACTCCAAATAAGCCTAATATTTTTTGCTGTGCACTCTCCTTAAAGAATTTTCCCGATCCTCCTTCTATTCCCCAATCTTTAATAAATTTATCAATCGCAGTCATATTTATCCCACCCGATTGCATCTGACGCATCAGGATCATAAGCTCTGCTTCGGCTTGACCTTCAACACTTGCAATTAGCGACTTATCGTATCTACTTACATCCTTTATTGCATTAATCCTTATCGAGCCCTCCAAAATTTTCGAAATATTTTTTTTGCTCTTATCATACATGGCTTGGTTAATCTCCGCAATCTCAGTCTCTTTTACCCGCAAAGCAATACTCTCCCATAGTGCATCATTAGCCAGTTTTTGAGCAGCCTCTACTTCCATTATCGAGTCTTTTTCTGTTAAAAGTCTCGGTAAATATTGACCATATACAGTATTAAGCCTGTTGAGCGCTTCTCTCCTGGCATCTGTTCCTTCAGCATTTGCCTTAACCCGCTCAAATAACTCACCCATAATCCGCGATTCATTTTCGGCTTCTTTGTTAAAATTAACCAACACATCATTAAGTTCTTCTGTCCTCTTCCTGAACAGGAAAAATGCACTCGCCACCAGACTCGCTGCCGTAATTAACAAACCAAACGGATTTTGCTTTACAGTAATCCATAACTGTTTCAATACATTCCCGAAACCAGCGATTCCCCCACCTGCAGCTTTATAAGCAAAGCCCATCATTTTTACTACATTCCCATGTATTGTTGCTGCAATAGTGGCCCGATATAATTCAATAGCCTGTACCCTAATCCATACGCCTATGTTTCTAATTAATTCGGCAATCCTTACTCCTTTAAACGCCGTCCATACCATAACCAGCGACGCCAAACCATTGATGTGCCGTCCTATCCATCCTACCACGTCACGCATGGCATACGCCAGGTCAGTAAATGTCCGGTAAACCTTATATACGCTGGGGGCCACCGCCTTCGCGTAATCATCGGCCAGCGCCTTCCACCGTTTACCCTGTATCGCCATCAGCGAATCAAAGTCCTTGCTCATAATGTAGAACTCATTCATCACCGAGGCGCTGCTGCTAAATGCTGCCCTGGCTATCGCCTGCTGCTGAATCACCAAATCCATATTCTGCACCAGCTTCCCATACACCTCCATCACGCGCACGCCGCTCACATCCATCTGGTCCATCCCAGCAACCACGTCCATAATACTCGCGTTCCCTTGTGCCGACGACTGAATCAGTTTGAGCATGGTATCATTAATGTTGGTCTCCATGGCGTTTCGGTATTCCTCCGTGCTCATCCCCAGGCTCCTTGCAAACTCTTCGGCATGTTCCCCCATCCCAGTAATTAGTTTGGCCAGCGCCGTACTACCCCTTTCTGCCGGCACACCTACCGCATCCAGCGCCGCACCCATCCCGGCCAACTGGTCCATCGAAAATTTCGCCATACTCCCAACACCACCCAGGCGCGAAGTATAGTTCAATATAGTTACGGCTCCTGCCGCACTGCTCTTACTCAATTCATTAATCAAACTCCCTGCCCTTAACATTGCCTCGCCAAGGTCCAGGTTATCGGTTAGCCTAAAGGTCGTTACCAGCTTCCCTACTTTCTCCGCCACTTCCTCCACGCTCCCCTGCAAATCTTCACCAAGGGCTACATACAGTTTGTCAACGGCCATAGTAAAGTCTGAAATATTCTGAACCCCGCGTACCCCCAAACGTCCGGCAATCCTGGCTATTTCAAGTAAATCCTTTGTAGCCGTCGGGGTTCTCATGCTTTCATCAAGGTTCAACTGGTCAAACTGGTTTTTCAGTGCCCATAGCTCCTGCCTGGTAAGCCCTGTAGTTTTCATCACATTCGAGAAGGTCTTATCCAGAGTCCTCAACGTGCTAACGGTTCCTCCCACCGCCCGGCTAAAAGCATACGCGACAATAGCAATCCAACTCGTTACGGTCCCAAACTTATTCGCAACAGTCCCCAGCCTTTCAAATGCAATACTCAACCGGCTTGCCCCGGTTACCATGTGCTTAATTCTGTTCTCCGTAAGGATAATTTCTTTCCTGAGTCGAGCCATCGTCCGCGGATCCGTCGCATTATTAAGCTGGATCTTTAAAACCTTCAAATAGCTGTTCAACTGATTTATAGTAAGACCAGCCCGCCCAATATCCTGCCGCAGTTTATTCATTGCTGCGTTATTCTGCCCAATCTTAATCTTTAAGCTCTGCGCATCCCTTTCGAGCTTTTTAAATTGAACCGAATTCGCTGCAGTTTCTTTTCCAAGTTTCCTCTGGGCGACCTCTACCTTCGCAAGAGCTATTTCTAACTCTCTGGTTTGACGGTCAAGTTTATACAGCTCATTCAAAGCAACCTTGTTCTGAGCCGGCATATCCTTCCCATTGATAATAAGGTTCAAAACCAAATCTTCGCTGTATATCCTCCTTGCCATTTCTTTTCGTGTAAGTTACAATTCGCCTTATTCGCGTTTTATAGATTATACGGCAACGTCTTGCTCGTAAAGTGCTGCCTTACACTCTCCGTCACCACCATTCTCAACTCGTGCATCAGCCTGAACGAAATCGGGTTCAGCTTCCCCCAAATAATCCGGTTATGAATCGGTATCCCCGATTTTCTAAACAATACGTCCCTGTTCTGAAACACTCCCTTCCCCCCGCGTTTCCCCATGAAATTCTTTTTCATGTCAATAAACCGCTCGTATAACGATGGAGATTTACCGTCACCATTGTAAGGATACGATAGGGTAGCTATGGCCTCCATTGCCGCCGGGTTCGACTTCACTGTATAGTTCCTCGATTCACGCAATGCCCCGCTGCTCTTCTTTTTTTGCCGCTGGTAAATCCTCCGCTCAATAGCATCACGGTGCCGCTTCTCAAAATCATCCCATTCACTCTTCAGGATCATCCCCGCAAACCGCATATCTACTCTATCTACCGCCATACCTTCAAATTAATCACCCGTTCCCCCATTCTGAAAGGACACATATTTCCTTAAAACCCATCCGTCGTAAACGAAAACATCAAACTCCACCCCTGGCAGTCCACCAGTTGAAACTCCGGCTGCTGGTCCCTTCCCCCAAAATCCACATCATTCAGCATGTCAGCAAAATCACCGCAAATCCCGTCGTGAATAAACTTTTTCAACTCCTCCATTCCAAGTTGCGTTTCCCGCCAGAGGGCCATCCGCTGCGCATGGGTCATATTTTCCTTCATCAGTTTGAGTACATAAAACAGCGCATTGTTCCGCTCGGCATAGTTGTCGTGCCCCCGGTCGTCACCCGTCGCCTGTGGAATAACCACCACCAGCATCGGGTATTCGCGCACTTTACCCATGTATTCCCGAAGCTCAGCCTCGCAGCTCACCACTACATAGCTTTTCAGGTTCGCACATTCCTCCACGGCAGCTTTACCAAAATCTTCAAGCCTTTCAATGTTCACCATGTCCCCTATTTTTTATGACTATCCATCATTCTCTCCATCTCCCTTCGGTCAAGTTCAAGCTGGTAAATCCTCACCAGTATATCCCACACATCCGTATTGGCCACATCCTTTATGTTCCCAAATACCCCGCTCTCAGCCAGTGCCATCATCATTCCAATCATCCCCACACTGTCCCCTTTATCCTGCTCTCCCCTATTTTTCCCCGACGGCTTAAACAGAATCGAGAAATCCATCTTCACTCCGTCAATCTCAATCCCTTCCTCGTAGTTTTTCAGCGTCCATAAACACCCCGATATATACATCAGTGCCATGTATTTTACCCCGAAGTCCACCTTTCGCATCCTCCGCGTATCCCGTTCAAGTTGCACCGGGTTATATTGCACCCTGAGTCTCCCGTCGAAGTCTGTCCTCTTCATCATTCTTCGCAATCCCGGCCTCCGTTTCCTGTACAATATCGCCGTCAACCGGTCCAGCCATGGTTCCTCGTGCGTCTCCATATACTTCATCGCCGCTGCCAGCGCATCCTTATACTCCGCGAAGCTCATCTCCTGCAAAAAATCCCCCGGCCCGTAATACTTTCTCCATCCCAGCCTCCACGATCTGAGCCACGGTACCAGGTTCTTCGTAAACGTCGGCAGTATTTCCCAAATCTCATCTTCCGAGTCCGCTTCAGCCATTTTATCTGCTTTCATCGAAAATCCATTCCCTGCCGTACTTCCATTCAACTCTACACTATTCATTGCCGCCTTCCCTGCCGATCCATCCAATATTTCCGCCCGCTTTACGTCATTTACACCGTTTATACCCGTTTCTTCCGGTACATCAGGTTCTGCTGTTTGAAATTTTCTACCAGCTACAACGCCTTTCCTATATTTTAACACCTTCTTCCCGGGCTGCTTTTTTTCACGTTTAAAGAAAAAATTCACAGTTTCTGCCAGCAACCACTCATTCCCCCACAAGTCCAGCTCATCATCCATGGTCAGCCCCGGAGCCCTATTGTTCACCCTCCTTATGAATTTATCTACCATGAGCTTCCTAAACTGGTCAACGTCTATCTTCCCTATATGCAAAAGGTAAAGCATCCGGCCTGCATAAATAGCCTGTTCCCGGCTCATCTCATCCCACTCACTCGGGTACGAAACTGTAATCCTCCTAACTGGAATATCAATGGTATTCATTAACAGGCTATTTAATTACGATTATACCCGCACAAACTTGTTCGATGCGTTCATCCGCTCCGCTACATTGGTAATTGTGTCGTCAGTAATCGGCACGGCCGTTTCCACCGCCACCAAACTCTCAATATGAGCCAGCAATACCTGGAATTTCCTGAGCCCTTCCTTCCATGTTGCATCTGAAATCTTATCCCTGAAAGCAATAAAGGCAGCACCATTCCCCGCGCTCCAGAAATTCTTGCTCATACTCTCCGGAAACAACTGCACCGGCAGTTCTTTATATGCCTTTCCAAGTGCCAAATAGCACACCGGGTACCCGCACATCGAATAAAGTAACTTATCCGCAGCATTGCTAACCCCGTTAGCCTTAACCTTCGCCAGCAATGCGGCAAACCTTGTGGTCCCCAGCGCCGGCTCAATATACTCCTGCTGCACACTCCTTATAAATGGCACCATCAGCATAAATAACCGCTGGCTATATTCAATCGGGTGAAACTGATGAAAACAATCAGCGTTCCATACCAGTAATTCCCGCGTCTGCGAATAAGCATCACTCGCAATCCATTCCATAAGCTGGTTTTCGTCCACAAATTTTGTGAGCAAATCAATAGCCTTCTGTATTTTTCGCTGGAGGGCCCAGTCGTCCCGGTCAATCAGTTTGTCCGTCCATTCATCCGTCTCCTTGTCCATCCTGGCCATCCGCCCGGTCTTCGTGTGTGTCGCATCGTTATTCAGGGCAAACTCCCGGTAGCCCATCAGCGTCACCGCCTTCTGTATCCTATATACCAACTGGTCATATAGCGCATCCGTTTCACGCAGAGTCGGTTCTTCCGCCCCCGATCCGCTTCCTTCCCCTCCAGTCCCCGATCCCGCTTCGTCCGGGTATTCATACGACAAATCCAGCGCCCGCTCAAACGATTCGCTCCGGTAGTGCGCCACGGCCCGTTCAATCACCTCCCGTCCAACATACTTTTCAAGCTCCTCCTGAGCATCCTCTATGTCGGCTTGCATCTCCACAAAATCAATCGTCCCGGGAATATGGCTGAAGTACCGCTGCATCTCTGCAGTCCCATTGTTCACATTTACACCAAGTATCAGTTCCATGTCGTGCCTCCTAATTATCGTTATTGGTCGTCCTGTCGCCAGCGTTCAAATCCTCTTCCCGCTTCACAATGTCATGGTAAAACCCAAACTGCCCCGGCACATCGGCGAAGTACAAGCGCTTCATCATATTCATCACCTCCAACGCCTTCTTTTCAACAATCTTAGTCTCCGTAGCCAAAAATAGCTTGTAGGCATAAAGCATTTCGCTCCCGCTGGCCAGCTTCCCGTTAATAATAATATTGCTCAACGAGGGATGCAACCCCATCGAGCTTGTTATGGCGCTGTCCGCCCTGTCCGAAATCTGTACCTGGGCATCCGTAAATTCCTTTACCCGCATGTCAATAGGCACAATCTCCCACTTCATAATCTCAGCCTTACCAATGCCAAGCTCCTGCCGCACCGCTTCCGAATGGAAAAACTTGCCAACATTGTCAACTCCCCCCAGCACGGTCGCCACACCACGCAGAATATCATCCTTCAGCGTTTCAAGCATCTCCTCCTTGTATTCTTCCCCTTTCTGCTTGCACTGCTGCATAATTATCTCCCGCTTATTGTCCCAATAGCTCTGCGGAGAAATAATATGCCACTTAATATGCAGCCCGTTGTCGCTTTGAGCCTTTAAAATATCCGGAGCAACGTTCGATCGCTGCATCCATTTCCTTGCCCCAAAGAACCCGGGCACATGTTCGTCGCTTTTACCCCGGCCAAACTGGTAAAAACTCGTCCAAATCATTGCGGTTTGATTTACCATTCCGTTCTCCGGGTTAAATACCGGGTACCGCTCAATCTTTTCCGGGCTGCTGTTCCGCCAGTCAGCTACGAAAATGTTGGCAACCTTCCCTTTTGCATCCGGCCATTGTCTGCGGCACTCAACTGCCGGCACATGTTCCAGCGCGGCAACGTTCCCCTTCCCTGCAGTAATCCGGCCTTCCCTGTTCCGCAATAGCTTAGTGAAATACTCCTGCTTAATCAACAGGTCCAGCAAAATATTAATCAGGTATTCCTCATAGTCCCATCCTGCAAGCCATTGGTCAATCTTCTCATCCCACGACCAGTTCACGACCCGGCGGCCTTCCACGAAATTAACAGTATATAAGCCCAATCCCTGCCCGTATTGTAACCCCCTTTGCCTTCTAATCACTCCAAGCCCCAGGTTGTTATCTTCCAACAACTGCGCAAGCTGGAATCCCAGCTTATTATCCGTCCCGTCCGGCACAATGTTATACCCGCCCGATATCGTTTGCATCGTGGGTATCGTAATCGACGTTTTTGTACTCACGATCTGATCCGTCTCCCCGTATGCGGCGCCCTTCACGTTGTAGGTTTTCCCAACGTCGGCAAATGTTACGCTTTGTCCATTTCCAATATCAATCGCCTTCATGTAACAGTTATTTTTTTACCATTAAATTCCATCATTGTAATTAAGTACATCTGCTTTGGCTGGTTTTTTTCAATATCCAGAAAGTTCAGCATGTAAGTCGCATTCTTGTTTTGGTCTTTCGGAGTCGCATTCCTGAGCCTGGCCTTGTCAATCGAAACAACCCCCGTGCTCCGCTGCCGTCCACGGTCATAACTCATAAATGTTATTTTGAAGCTGCCTCCCGTGCCGGTAATTTCCCGCATTTCACGTATAGCATCCCAAATCGAAATCGTGCTGCCCATGATTTATATTTATCAATGGTAAATATGCAACCATGCGTTTTCTCATTAAAGGACAAAAAAAGGGGCACAACCTTTATCGTGCCCCAAAAACCAAAAAATGGGAATATATAATTATACTCCGCTTATTGCTGCATAAATATCATCGGCCTGCTTCCCCGCCTTCAAAATAATCTCATGCTGACGGCCATTAACATTCACCGTAATAAACAGGTTCGATATATCCTTCCGCATCGCCCCCAGCGCTCCGCCAACCAGTAAACCGATTCCTCCGGTCAGCACACCGCCGATAATCGCACCAGCGGCAGTCTTCCCAATCGACCTTTTCGACTTTTCTTCAAACGACATCCCCACAATATCTTCCGCCTTAAACTTTACTGTCAATGGCCCAACAAAAAAGTCCTGTTTGAGCGTTACCTCGTGGCTCCATTCATCTACCGTAATGTTAACCTTACAAGGTCTGGTAATCAAAGGGTGCCCGCCCTTATACTCTACGTGCGAAAATGTTTTCATTTTTGTGTTTTTCATAGTTAATTATAAAATCAGCGAGTCGTTTCCACTTGTCTTGCTCTTTTCTGTTACTCAGGTACTCCTCCATGTGCCGTTTGCTCATCTCCTCCCCTATTTTCCTGGTCTCGATCTGCTTCACATAGCAATGTTTCACTGCATCACCTGGCGTCATGGTCTTCAATAGCTCATTCGCCATCTCCCGGAGGTCGTTGTTGCGCTTAAAGAACATTCCTTTCCTTCAATTTAATGAAATACAATCCTGAACTTCTCCGAAATCTGGAGTCCTCTCTGTTCAAGCCAACTTTCATTGGTTCTCTTATTGAAACATCTCCTAATTCCGCGCCACTTCAACTTACCAGGGGTTATGTCTCCGGTTATTGGAGGGGTTGCGTTGGTCCGAACAGCCTTCTCAAACAATTTAAACTCCATCTCTGCAGCTTTATCCATTAATTCATCCACCATGGATTCAATCTCAGTTTTCGGAGCTTCTATTTCCGCATCCTTTGGGGTCATTTGAATAACTTTAGTCATGCTACTTTCCTTTCTTGGTTAATTTTTCAAACTCTTCCACTAATTTTTCATCAGTACCCCTACCAACATACTCAGTCGAGGCTTCATTGAAATTTACAAAGCTGAATCCGCTCTGTTTACTCTTCTGAATCTCCTGCAATAATAGGTATTCAATGAAGTTGCTAAGTGATCTGCTATAAGAAGTTGCCACCTGTGCAGCTAAAAATTTAACCTCCGGATCAATAGTAATCATTGTCATTGTTTTTGCCATATCGAAATATATATTTGTTATCGTACAAATAAATATTATTTATATATATTATAAAATGACTTTTGTCATGTTTGCTAAAATATTTCTATCCAATTTTCTGACATTATATTCAATGAAATACCACCAAATACAAACATTCATATATATAACTTTATAATTCATTGCACTTAATCCCCTACCTGAAATTTCCGAATTCGTTTGCTCTCTAAGGATAG
>CAZRMB010000054.1:0-11478 GCA_964600925.1 uncultured Syntrophomonas sp. | reverse complement strand
AAAAGTATTTTCGAAAATAACCGACGCATGTAGGATTCGTCTAAGGTGACAGACAACATAAAAAAATATCGCACCACTATCACCATTGTGCTGGCGTTTGCGGGCATCGGGATTAAAATATTACAACAAAATAAAAGGAGGAGTTATGTTTGAAGTAACAGAAAAAGCAAGCGAGATGATTAAAGAATTTCTGAAAAATCAGAAAGGTCAACATTCTATTCGGATTATGTTGCAGGCAGGTTGAGGAGGCTCCGTGCTGGGCATGGCTCTGGATGAGCCTCTTGAAGAAGATATGACATTCTCTGATCGGGATGTAGAGTTTATAATCGAAAAGAAATTGTTTGAGGAAGTAAGGCCTATACGTGTCGATTTTATCGAAGCCGCGACCGGTTCCGGCTTTAAACTGACATCGAACCTGGCAGCAGGTGCGGGCTGTGGTGGTTCCTGTAGCTGCTAAGAATGGTTTTGCATGGTTAAAATAACGGTCATCGTTACGAAAAAATTACAACGCTCAACAATAACAGAAAACTTGATTTTGAATTTGATCCTTAGATGAAGGAGGTATATACATGCCTGATTTTCTTGAAGCAACTTATGATAAATTCATCTTTCGAGTGAAGAATGGATACCTGTATCATCCTGATGAGCTGTGGGTTCATATTCAGGAATCTTTCGCCACTATTGGACTTACCGATTTCCTGCAGAAGACCAGGGGTGATATTATCTTTCTGGAGACCATTGCTCAGGGAACCATTGTCCAGCAGGGCGAAGAAATAGGTAAGATCGAAACTATCAAGGCCGTCGAAACGCTCTTATCGCCAATAAGCGGGAAGATAATTGCAGTCAATCCGGAAATGGAAGGAAACCCTTATATCATCAACGAAGACCCTTATGAAACCGGATGGGTTTACCGGATGGAACCCACTAATCTGGAAAGCGACAAGGCCCTGCTGCTTAGTGCTACTGGTTACTTCGAACTTATGAAAGAGAAAGTTTCCAAGGAGGCGAAAAAACTCTATGGATAAGAAACAAAAAAAAGTTGTGGTAGTGCCGTGCAGTGGTATCGGCAAATCCTTTGGAAGTGTAGCCAGGGAAACGGCGCATGAACTCGTGGAGAACGTGCGTCCCAATGTGACTGTACTGACATGTCTTCCATTGCTGGTCATTAATGATTCTGACGCACGGCAACTTATTACCGAAAACCCCGTAATTACCATAGATGGCTGTCCTAAAGATTGTGCGAAGAAAAGCGTGGAGTCCGTGGGAAAAAAAGACTTCCATACCTGCAGGGCTGCCACCTTCTACAGCACCCACAAGGACCTGAAACCCCAAGGTGTTACGCGGCTTAATGATGCAGGCCTTAAACTGGCAAGGATTGCAGCGGAAGAACTGGCGGCAAAGGTAGATGAACTTGTCAAGGAGGAAAGCTGATGGAATTAAACGTTCTAAGCAATCGAAAAGTGGGCATTGTTTCCTGCAGCGGTGAGGGAATCCCTGAAGGAACGGTGTCTCGTTTGGCCTGTCTTAAAGTGCTTGGTAAATTAAAAGCTAACGAAACAGTAACGATCTGTCTGCCACTCTTTATCGCCGGAGGAGAAGAAGAAAGGACCTTTGCGAAAACTTTTCCTACCGTTACAGTGGATGGCTGTGAAAAACTATGTGCAGCAAAAGCCACGGAAATGCTTTCGGGAAAACCGTCAAAGTCGCTCGTCGTTTCCGAGATCCTGAAAAAGAGAGGCATTGCTGTGCCGACCAAACTCCGGGATTTTGGTAATGAAGAAGAGACTGCGGTAAATGCAGTAGCCGAAGAAATAGCCAAAGCGGTCGATGAAGTTCTGGAAAAGGAATGAGAGAAAAATGGCAAATGCAGTCTATAAAAACAGAGTGGAATGGCGTGGCAAACATCTCGGTCATACATGGTGCCAAAACGGCCTGTCAATGGATTTCTCGGCTCCGCCGGATCTTCACGGTATGCCGGATGTGCTCACTCCTGAAGATGCTTTTGTTGCAGCGGCAAATACCTGTTTTTTCATGATGGTGATTTGGGCCACCGAGCGTTTCAAAATGGAACTTATATCCTTTGAATGCGAGGCCGAAGGCGAGGTCGAGAATTTTATCGACCGGACCTCCTGGTTCAAGACTGTGACCCTGCATCCCCAAATAGTCGTAAAAGGCAAATCGCAGCAGATGGTACAGAAAGCCCTCGATATGGCTTTGAAATACTCGACCATCTGCCAATCGCTCAAATCCGACATAAAAGTTGATCCTGTAATCACAATCCTGTAAAAAACTATAGAGGTGACAAAAGTAATAATGGTCTTTGATGGCATTGCCACCTATATTTCATAAGCAGGGGTTTTTCAATGACCGTTCGAGCGCCGGTTTGGCTGATTAAGGAAGTCCGCAAAGCTAAAAGAAGCCACAATGCAGAAGAAGGGCAAAAAACAAGGAGACTCCTGGAGAGTTTTGGTCTTTCCACGGTCTGCATTTCCGCCCGTTGCCCTAATTGCAACGAGTGTTTTTCCCGGAATACGGCGACCTTCCTGATTCTGGGTGAAACCTGTACCCGGAATTGTGCTTTCTGTGCGGTAGAGAGGGGGCGCTTGCCCAATCCTCCCAGTACTGGTGAACCTTATCGTTTGGCACGTGCAATCAATGAACTGGGAATTAATCATGCAGTGATTACCTCTGTAACTCGAGATGATCTTCCCGACGGCGGAGCGGCCCACTTTGCCGCTACGGTTCGCTCCATCCGGGAACTTTGCCCTTCGGTTACGGTGGAACTTCTTGTGCCGGATTTTGGAGGGGCCATTGAGTCTCTGGCTGCGGTGCTGCTGGCTCAACCGGACGTACTGGCCCATAACCTGGAAACGGTTCCGCGGCTTTATCCTAAGGTACGCTCCGGGGCTGATTATAACCGCTCTTTGAACCTCCTTGCAAAAACTAAAGAGATTTCAACAGACATTGTTACCAAGTCCGGCTTGATGCTGGGTTTGGGAGAAGAAGCGGATGAAGTTGAAAACGTACTCCGAGATTTGAGAGCAGCGGGTTGCGACATGGTGACCATAGGACAATATCTGGCGCCATCTTTCAGACACATCCCTGTGTCTCGCTATGTTACGCCGGAAGAATTTGACCTGTGGCGTGATAAAGCCAGAGACATTGGCTTTAAAAGCATTGCCGCCGGCCCTTTAATCCGGAGCTCTTACAATGCAGCATTATTTTTTCACGGGCTCCAGGTGAAGAAGGATCAAAACGCTATCTTTAGGTCAGGTTAATATACCAAAATATTGACCAGATAACCTGCTAAAATGGCCACCAAAAAAACATTCAATGCAAAAGCGAAAATCATTTTTTTCTTGAACATGGAGCCAAGAATGATCATTTCCGGAATGCTCGCTCCCGCACCTCCTATAATCAGTGCGAGAACCGTACCCACTCCCATACCTTTGCCCACGAGGGCGGCGCTGATGGGTATAACCGTTTCAGCCCGTATATACATAGGCACGCCTATCGCTGCCGCGATCGGAATAGACCAAGAGTTACCCGGTCCCGCCAGTTTGACAACAATATCCTGCGGGAAAAATCCATAAATGAAAGCGCCAATACCCGCACCCAAAAGCAGATACCAAAACACACCTTTGAAAGTATCAACAGCTTCTCTCGATGCGCCTTTTAATTTTTCCGTAAAGGGTTGGTGGGTTAGAGGCTCTTCTTTAAGGTTGGCGGAACAACATGATGATTCAATAGTCGGAAATGTTATTAAGGTTGGAGGTTGTGTGTCTCCTGAAGAACAGCAACCGGCTGTAACGGGCAGGATCTGCAAAGGCGTCACATCTGATGTTGTCTTTTCTGCGCAACAAGCAGCCTGAAAGTTCATTAGGGGCTTAACCTGGTTTTCCATCCCAAGTCTAGAAAGTAGCAATGCCGCTACCATGGAACCAAAAAAAGTAATTATGACATAAACCACGGTAACTTTAAATCCCAGGAGTGAAAGCAATAAAGCAATAATTATGGGGTTGAGAACCGGCGAAGAAAAAAGAAACGCCATTGTAGGGCCGAAAGGTACGCCTCCTTTGAGTAAGCCGGCCGTTATGGGAACGGTGGAACAGGAACAGAAAGGGGTGAGAGCACCCAATCCCGCCCCTAAAAAGTATTGCAGCCATGTAAATTTGTTGGCAAGAAAATCCCTGACACGGGAGGGAGGAAGGTATTCCATCAGCAATCCGATGATGAACGAAACTGCAATAAAAATAAGAATAAGTTCGCCGGCGATAACCAGAAAAAATTTTCCAGCGGTGATAAAATTATTAATACCTGACATATTTATTACATCTCCTTTATAGTTGATTATATCAACTGTTCTTCTTGCTGATTATTTTGGTATTGCTATGACCTGTTTCTGCTTTGTAATTAAGCGCAGCTTGAAAAAAGGCATTGAGACTGATCAGCAGTATTTGCCGCATTGCCGGTTCCATTGAGGAAAGTATCGTCTTTATTTTATTTATTGGTTGCCGGGTTAGCCTTGTTATGAGTTCTTTTCCTTCTTCTGACAATTGAACGCAGCATATCCGACCATCATTTTGATCCTTGATCCGATAAACCAGTTTTTTGTCTTCCAGTCGACTGATGATGCGTGTAGCGCCGCTTTTTGTCACTGCAATGCTTTTTGCAATATCCTGCATGGTGCATATATCTGTGCGCAGTACTGTGCGCATAGCGCGATATTCGCCGTAAGAAATATCCTCACAACACACTCCATCCATGTTAAGCGAACCGAAATCATACGTCACATCTTCAATAAGTTCGGCTAATTGCTTGATCTGTTCATCCATTAATACGTTCTCCATTATTGGCAATATTTAAATCTCTTTCCGAGGGGCTACTTGTATTTTCTTTCATATATAGTTGATAAATTCAACTAAATATTTAAACAAACCCCTTTTCCCACGCATGAGGGGATAAAAAACATTCTTGGCATCACGCTTGCTTTTCACTGAGGTGGCTTATCGGCACTCTTTAGTAAAGCATCCCCCTTAAATCAAAACCTTTCTCAGATACCCTTTTAAATCTATGCCTTAAATATTTCCTGCTTTTCCATATAACCCTCTTGACTAAGAATAATGGTAGTATTAATTTCATCACAACACTCGAACGGAGACAGCCGGTAGAGGAACTGAAGAATAGAGCGGAGACTAACAATGAAAACATTAACGATTCGCTGGAAAAGACTCGTTAACGAAAATGGCCAAACATGCAAACGCTGTGGAGCTACAGGTGAAACAGTTCAAAGCGCGGCCAACAAACTCAAAAAAGCCTTGGCCGAACTTGGCATTGAAGTTATTTTAAAAACAGAAAATCTTGACTTCCCCATGTTTTCCAAAGACCCGCTTCAATCCAATCGAATCTGGGTTGGAGAAAAGCCTTTGGAAAAATGGCTTGGGGCTACAGTGGGGCAAAGCCCATGCTGTGATGTTTGTGCTAATTCCGAATGCAGAACAATTTCAATCGAAAATACCATTTTTGAGGAAGTTCCAGAGAAGTTAATTGTTCGAGCTGGGCTTCTTGCTGCAGCCGAACTTTTTTCAGATTAGATGATAGAGGGTCACGGACTTGATTTGTAGGCATCATCGGTCCGGTGCCCTGGAAAAAAAGAATGAAGTGTACGGCATTGAAAATGCCGAATTCTAAACACCGATCACAAAGTGGTACCAAGTATATGCAAGAAGCGCTTCTAAAGCGACGGGCGTTCTCTTGGTGCCGTGCAACTCCATAGATTTTCATCTTGCTTTATCGGCATAATATCGGCATGATATCGGCATAAAATATTTTTTACACAACAACCATAGGAAAACCATGTCTGACAAATTCGAGCCTAAATTTACGATCACGCCTGCCACCGCCAATGCCTTGATGCGGATCGAGGCGGTGAAACAGGCTTTTGCTTCACTTCCGCTCACACCGCAAATGCTGGCTCATCTGCGCGAAACAGCCAGGTTATTTTCTACGCATTACTCGACAATGATCGAGGGTAATCGCCTGACGCAGGAACAAGTCGCTAACGTCATCGAGAAGGGACAGCATTTCCCCGGACGCGAAAGAGACCAGTTCGAAGTAAAAGGGTATTACGCTGCTTTGGATGAGGTAGAGCATATAGCCAAAAGGGGTAGTCCTATCACGGAAGCAACTATTCAAAAACTTCATGCTCTTGTAGTTGGTGGCGGAATAACACAAGTCAAACCTACTCCTTACCGCGATGGGCAAAACGTCATCCGCGACAGCCGTTCACAAGGTATAGTCTATATGCCGCCTGAGGCCAAGGACGTTCCGGGACTGATGAAACAGCTTGTTGCATGGATCAGCAGAAAAGATGATTTACCCATACCAGTGCGAGCTGGTCTCGCACATTATCAGTTTGCAACCATCCACCCTTATTACGACGGTAACGGGCGCACGGCGCGACTTCTGACTACGCTCATCCTTCATCTGAACAGCTACGGCCTCAAAGGGTTATACGCCCTTGAGGAGTATTATGCGCGGAATCTGAATGCCTATTACGAAGCCCTGACGGTTGGATCATCACACAACTACTACCTGGGGCGGGCCGAGGCTGACGTTACAAAATGGATCGTGTATTTTATCGAAGGTATGGCGGAAGCTTTTGAAAAAGTTCGGGATCAAGCGCAGAGAGAACAAACAAGAGGGCGTAAGGATCAATCATACCTTCTGCGCACCCTTGACGCAAAACAACGCAAGGTGCTGGAGTTATTTCAGGATGCACAAAAAATCGGATCAAAAGACGTTGCGGCCCTGTTTGGCTACGCCCCACGCACGGCCTCTCTCCTGTGCCGTAAATGGGTAAATGCCGGTTTCTTTGAAATCGCCTCGGAGTCTAAAAAAACCCGTAGCTATAAGCTGGCAAAGGCTTATGAAGCCATGCTCAAAGAACACTAAAAGCGGGTGAATTAGAGGAGGTAAAATACCATGAAAAAGAAATATCAGAGTGAAGTGCTGGAAGTGCTGCACGAAACGGCGACCGGCCTGCATCGCCTTGTTCTGGTAGACGCAAAGACAATGCGCGATTTTGACGTATCTTGCCTGACCAATAGAAAAGCTTTCGGCAAAGGATATCGTGGCAGTCAGAAAAAATGCCGGTGTCAGTCAAGCCGTGTTTGCAAAATATCTGACTGTGACGGTTAGCCTGGTGAGCCAATGGGAAAGAGGAGAAAAATAACCACGTGGACCATCCCCAAAGCTGCTTTCCCTGGTGCAGAAAAAAGGCCTGGAAGCTATAGTCTGATAAAATTGATCTCTTAACCAGGTAGAGTGTATCCGACCCGCAAAGCACGCAGGCGGGTGGCCACCCTTGTGCAAAGAGGATAAATATAAAAAAATTATCATAACATATGCCGCGGACGGCAAGAAAAACGTGTGGTTGCCTACGACCCTCGATGATATGAAGAAAGAGGAGCAATACCTGGAATCGGTCATGGTGGCTAAAAGCCGCAGGCCGATCACATGCGGCAGAATGCGGGTGGATTTTATCTTTCGCAGAAATGCCGCACAAATCCCGACGAAAAAGATCAATACACCTGCCGGAGAATTGAAGATTGCCACGCCGGAGGACACGGCGCTTGATCTGATCGGTTACGTCGGTCATTGTGCCGGCCTGGATAATGTCGCCACGGTTCTGGCGGAACTTGCGGAAAAAATCGATGCCGGAAAATTACAAAAGCTTGCCGAATTGTCGCCGATTGCCTGGGTGCAGCGGTTGGGTTATCTGCTTGACCTTGTCGGCAATAAAGACAAGGCGCAAGGAATTGCCGAATATGTGATGGAAAAGCGGCCGTTGCGCACGCCATTGGCGCCGGCGATTTCGAGCATGGGAGCAAAGATGGACAGTCGCTGGCGTGTTTTTGTAAATACTAAAGTGGAACCTGATCTATGATTTCCGTATTCCGAAGATATTGACCTGGTTCAGGTGCGATCCGGGCCCATCGGATCGCTGATGGATGCTACAAGGGCTTACGCGGTTAAAAACAACCGGTAAGCCCTTTTATTTTTTGAGCAGATTATTGGTTACGGATGGAAATGGAGCAATGTGCCGGTTCACTTTTTCTTTTTGTTCACCTCATCTTTGATCCTCTTAATATGACCTCTACCCAGACCTTTAACTTCACAGCCTAATGCAATGTATTGCCGGATGCGGTCATCATCGAGGATGCCGAAACAGTCGATGACGGCAATCGGATGGCCTGCGACTTTGACGATCCGGGCTGGATCAAGTTGAAGATAGGCTTCATGTCGGACAGCCATAACCAGTGCGTCAATATTTTTCAAAGACTCTTTCAAATCTTTTTGCACCTGTAAGTCTTTAAGTTTTTTCTGGTTGCGGAAGAAAATGGACTTGCTGTTATCAGGATACTCTTCCTGATTTTCAAACTCAAACCAGTGATCGACATAGGGATCATGCACCCGAATTTCAGCGCCCATTTCCGTAAGCCGGCGAATTAATATTTCGGAACCGCTGTAGCGGGTGTCACCCACATCTTCCCGATAAGAAGCTCCCAGGATAAGTACCTCCGCGCTCGCAACAGGCACACTCATGTTGCGTAAAGCGTCCCGGACGAGCTGGGCGGCGTGCAGTGAACGGGTATCATTAATATCAATGGCCAGCGGAGTTATCCTGAATGTGTCATCTTCAAAACCAAGAATATGGCGGTTGGCCCAGACGCCAAGACCGCCGTCTTTCGGCAAACAGTAACCACCAATGCCGGGTCCTGGAAAAATCATGTTCGAATGCGTCGGTCGCATTTTAATTGCTTTGATCACCTTGATAATATCCACACCGTTTCTCTCGGCAAAGAGACTCCACTCATCCAGAAATGCCAGAATGGTGGCCCGATAACTGTTCTCCACAACTTTGGCCGTCTCGGATTCAATGGGCCGGTCCAGCACAGTGAGGGGGAATTTCTTGGTGTTGAGTACTTCATTTAAGAACTTGACTACTCTTTGCTTGGCATCTTCGTTAACACCGGAACATACACGCCAGAAATCACGAATAGACGCCACATAATCTCTTCCCGGCATAACGCGTTCATAGCTATGAGCGATCAGCGGGTCACTTTTAATGCCTCTTTGACGAAAGACCTTCCTCATGGCTGGTAAAGCGACCTGCTCCGTGGTTCCCGGCGCCACGGTTGTTTCAATGAGGACAAGACAATGAGCAGGAATGCGCTGGGCAATAATATCAAAAGATTCCTCCAGGGCTGTCATTTCCACCTGGCCGTTTCTCACATTTCCCAGTTCGTTCTTGGCATAGTCAAGCTGGACGTCCACAACCACGACGTCGGCAAGCTTAAGGACATCATAAACAAAGGTCGCCACGAGGGTCTTCTTTTCCAAAACGCAACGACTGATCATCGGGTCCACTTCAGGATCTTCGGCCTTGACCGGCGAGATACCCTCGTTGAGCTTGGGTATCTTCCAGTAACTCCTTGTGCTCGGCCTCTGCATGCCAATCACGAACTTGCCGGACTTACCGTTCTTGCCGGTCGTGTCGGCAACGATGGCGGCCATGACGGAACCCACAAACCCTAAGCCCATGACGACAACAATCTCCAGCCCCTTTTTCCTGGCCTTGGCTACCAACTTTTCTATACGGTCGATTTCGTTTTTATAATCTTCTTCCTTGGGTAATGGATATTTAATGCCGTCGGGACTGATTGAAATGAGCTGATTCATGATAACCTCCATCGGTTTATTATTAGCACAACACCTTGTTTTCGGCGGAATGCAATATAATAAGAACATCGTAAGGTGTCAATTCAAAATTTCCGAATGAAATGTTGCATATAGAGGCGCTTTGCCCTCAAACACAATCGGATCCTGCATTACAATCCTTTCCGCTTGCGGATCACAATACCTTGACATAATTTATTTAACCAGGATACTGGAATCAGTACTTAACGGAAAAAGAGATGATGGAAAATGGCTGAAAAAGGCAAATTATGGACATTTGAGCTTTTGGGTCTATGTCTGGTGACCTTTGTTGCCGTCTGCAATGTGACCGTCTTCTACAACTTCTTTAATTATCTGCAGACGCTGGGGATATCTGCCGATCTGCGCGGATTGCTGGTCGGTTCCTACTCGCTCACAGCTATGGTGCTGTATCTGCTGGCAAGCCCGTTTCTCAATGCCGCTAATGCTCCGCGCACCATGCTGCTGGGAATGATCGTAGTGGCTTTGTGCGGTGGAAGTTATCTCTTCGTTCATTCCTTCTGGGGGCTGCTGGGGTTGCGCATGATTAACGGTTGCGGGCAATTTCTCATGGGTGCAGGAGCAATGACGCTTTTCGTATCGCTCATCCCGATGGAAAAAAACGGGCAAGCCTTTGCCATTTATTCTATAGCCATCCTTTTACCTTATGGTTTGGTGCCGGCGGTAATGGATGCGTTGGCTTTCTTGATCCCCACACCTCCGCACGGTTATGCGGGCTTTACAGTCATGCTGATTCCGGCGGCATGGATTGTCTGGCGTATTCGTCGCCGCCGGGGAAGAGCAGGTATAGAGTCTCAAAAACAACTTCCCGCCTGGTCGGATATTCGTGCTAATGTGACGCAATTGCCGGTTGCACTGCTCCTTCTGCTGAATACAATTTATATAATCAGCTGGAGCAGCATGTTCTTTTTACTCAAAGGATTTGCCGATCAACAGGGAATCGTTAACGTGGGTTCCTTTTTTACAGTACTGACGGCGGTGATGATTACAATTCGTCTCTTTGCAGCGAAACTATTTGATTCCCTTGATAAAGCATGGATGGTGGCGGCTACATTTGCTGTTGTTGCCCTCGGGTATCTGGCCTTGGATAACCTGCCGGGAGCCTGGGCGATATCTCTGGTGGCCTTAATCTTCGGGGTGGGGATGGGAATGGGTCAACCTGTTTTCCATGGATTGATGTTTGAAGTTTCCGCCCCCAATTTCCGTCCTCTGAACGCGAATCTGACACTCTGTGCTATTCAGGCGGCATTTTTCCTCGGTCCTGTGTTGGGCGGCGCTATCGTTGCCAGGTGGTGCTATCACGGTTATTTCTTGTTCAGTATGGGCATGGCGCTGTCGGCTGGAGCTGTCGCTGTCCTCCTGGTCAGGAAGCGTTAAAAACACCTGCTTCCAGATGAAAACAATATGAAAAAATCTCGTTTCCCCGCATATGCGCAAAGTTCAGTGATGGTGTCGCTGTGAAACTTAAGATCCGGATTTAAAATCGTGATCGGTCCTCTTTGATCAATTTATCGGTCTTGTACCCAAGTTCTGCAATAACCTGAGCCCCCAGTAAAAGGATTGTGGCTACAACCTCTATACTGAGAAGGGTCACCACCGCTATGGCAATGGAACCATAAATTAAATTTACCATGGAGATGACCGCGTAATACCAGATCAGTACCCGACGGGTAATTTCCCATAGAATCGTAGCCGCTA
>CAZRMB010000053.1:5777-11580 GCA_964600925.1 uncultured Syntrophomonas sp. | reverse complement strand
CTTTTGATGAAGGGGGATTGGGCGAGACCTTGATAAATGCAAGGCAGTATACTTTCAAAACTCGCTTTTATTACACTTATTCTGCAGAAGATGATTATGAATATGTATATTCTGCCTGGTCCAATACATTGTCCGGCCAATCGGCAAGTTATTATAAGAGCGATGAAGAATAGAGCAGCGATAGACTTTACAGATTAAAATGTGGCCACAGCCATTATATTGCAGCTATACGTTACGGTTATGGCTGATTGCCGCAGGGCACAGTTTGAGAGTTCATTAAACCTCCAGCAGATGCGTAAGAGCACTGCCTGGAGGTTTTTTATATGGATATAATCAACTTTAATTTACTGTCCATGATTCTGGCTAAATTAAATACTAATATCCTTGCTCCTTTCATAGGTTTTGGAAGAAGGGGGAGAGGGCGATAAAAAAGCATGCGCTGGGTGAAGACAGAGTGGGCAGACTCATCGTAAGCCTTTCTTTTCCGGCCATGGCTGGGATGGTGATCTCAGCTTTTTTTGCCTTGATTGATACCTTTTTTGTTTCCCGCCTGGGTTCTTCAGCTTTGGCTGCACTGACCTTCTGTATTCCCATTGAAATATTGCTGACTTCAACCGGTGCGGCTACCGGAGTGGGAATCACTTCTTTGCTGGCCCGTACCTTGGGGAAGAAAAATTATATCGAAGCTGACAATATTGCCTGGCATGGTTTGATTATAGCTGTGATTTACAGTGGCTTTTTTTCCTGGCTGGGATTGGTCAGTCTGGAGAAGCTATTGTTTATCTTTGGCTGCAGTCCAAAAATATTCCCGCTTTGCCGCGATTATCTTTTCATTATCCTTACCGGCAGTGTCTTTACTTTTATTCCCATGATCGCGGCCCATATTGTACAAGGGGAAGGAAACACCCGTTTACCCATGCTGTGCAACATCGTTGCAATCTCTCTTAATGTATTGCTCGATCCGCTTTTGATATTTGGCCTGGGAACGTTACCTGCTCTGGGTATACGGGGAGCAGCGCTGGCCACGGTTTTGTCACAAGTGATCTGTACGGCGATGTTCATTTATCTCATGTTTAAAGACAAGATCCTGTTATCCTGGAAACCGGCTCATTTTCGTCCACGCACTAGTGTACTGGCGGGAATTTACCGGGTGGGTATGCCCAGTCTGGTGATGGAGTTATTGGCCGTAATTATTATGAGTTATTTAAACAAAGTGTTGGTCAGTTTTGATTATACTGCGGTAGCGGCGCTGGGCGTTTTCTTCCGCATTCGCTCCATTTTTTACATGCCTGTTTACGGTCTGGCCCAGGCAGCCATGCCAATTGCCGGCTTTGCTTATGGAGCCCGTCAGCCGGACCGGGTCAAGGAGACCATTTTTAAGGCTTCAATTTTATCGGTCGTTATTCTGATCATTGCCTGGCTTGTCATGCATCATTATTCCCGGGAGCTTATGGGGATATTTTCGAAGGATCCGGTTTTGATGAGCATGGGTGTTGATTGTCTTAAGCTGGCGACTTTGTTTTTGCCGGTCATGGGTCCCATCATCATATTAAACAACGTGCTGCAGGCTTTGGGCAAAGGAACTGCAGCCATGTATCTTTCGCTTTTGAGGCAGTTGGGCATATTTCTCCCGTCTCTGATCATTCTGCCGATTTATTTCGGGATCAAAGGAGTTTGGCTGGCTTTTTCCCTGACAGAATTACTTTCTGCTTTTGTGGCTTTACTCTTTTTTATCAATTTATGGATTCAATTGCAGGAGCGAAGACGCTATACCCTGTTGATGCTGCGGCGCAGAGGATATTTTAAAAGACGCTTTTTATCCTGGCTTAAATGGTAGGGTGCGAAGCTATTTAATGTAATAATACAGTTTCCCGTTTTCCACCTGATACACCAGCTCTTTTTTATCATACAGATAAGTTATGATTGCGCCGATGGTGGAGAGCGAAAAGTAATATTCTTTGTAATCAAGCTGCAGGTCTTTCAAAATACTGATCTCTTCCAGCAATTCTTCCCGGGTTTTGGGCTGGCTCAGAATTTCTCCGGCCAGATCGATATATTCCTGCAAATGAAATTGATTAAAATCCACCAGCTGACCTAATTGATCCCGATCATAAACCTTGTCGGCATGTCCCAGCACGTAATAGTCATATTCCAGTTGGGATAAGGTCTGGTATGTTTCCAACTGGGCGGATACATCAAATAAAAAGGGCAGATCATATTTGGTGATTTTTTCTTGGCTGAATAGTGCATCCCCCAGATAGCAAACGCTGTCGCGGGTGGCAATTCCTATTTGTCCGGGACTGTGTCCCGGCAGAGAGATGATCTCAAACTTTTCTTCATTGATTTTGCAGGTTCCGGGAGCGAGTATATCAGTTACATGAATGGCGGGATTTTTCGCAAAATGCCGGGCCAATTCATGCGGGGCTTTGCCGCCATACAGGTTATTTGAAAAAAGCTGATTTTCTTCCAGCAGTTGTTTTTCAACTGCGGAAGCCAGGATCTCAAGTCCGGGTGAACGTTCCTGAAAATAACCGTCTCCGCCGCTGTGATCGATATGGTTATGGGTATTGACGATATATTTTACGGAAAGCCTTTGCTCCTTTAATATTTCGTCAATTTTGCGGGCTTGTTGTTTGTTGTCGCCGCTGTCAACCAGCAACGCATATTTATCTTTAAACTGAAAAACACCAATATTGGCAGGAGCGGGAATATAATAACTGTTGCCGTTGATTTTTTCCAAATGCATATTTGCCTCCTGATCGTTTCAATTGAATGTATGATTCGATAAATACTTGGGTAAAACTATTCTATAGCAAATTATATGATCAATAAAGGAGGTTTCCAAATGGTTCGTACCATCGTACGTTTTGTTGTATCAGCCATTGTTTTGCTTTTGATCAGCTACCTTCTTCCCGGGATCAAGGTGTCAGGTTTTTGGGGAGCATTGATTGCCGCCGTCGTGATTGCTGTTTTAGGCTATCTGGTGGAAATGGCTTTGGGAGATAATGTATCCCCGCGCAGCCGCGGCATCGTTGGATTTGTGGTTGCAGCCGCAGTCATTTATCTGGCCCAGTATATCATTCCCAGTTATTTAAGTGTATCTTTACTGGGAAGTTTGCTGGCTGCCTTTGTAATTGGTCTGGTGGACGCCTTTATTCCGACTGAGCTCAGGTAACATAATTTTCGAATCGCCCGATAACAATTCAGCCCCTGTCGCGATATTCCGACAGGGGCTGTTTCTCTGGGTTTCTTTATAATTCTGATAGGATCTCGCGTGCAACAACTACCCCGGAAACACTGGCCTGGATCAAACCGCGGGTCACTCCGGCCCCGTCACCGCTGGCCCAAAGTCCTTCGATGCAGGTTTTGAGATTATTGCTTAATTGTGGCCGGGCTGAATAAAACTTGGTCTCGATGCCGTAGAGCAGGGTGTGATCCGCACCCAGACCGGGGATCGCCTTATCCAGCGCCTCCAGACATTCTTTAATGCCTACCATATAGCGATGGGGCAATACCAGGGATAAATCTCCCGGGACTGCTGCCTTTAAAGTAGGTTCTACCAATCCTTTGGCGATCCGGGCTTTGGTGGAACGGCGGCCGCGTTTTAAATCCCCGAAGCGCTGCACAATGATTCCGCCGCTCAGCATGTTGGCCAGACTGGCGATACAGCGTCCGTATATAATAGGCTGATTAAAGGGCTCTGTGAATTCCTGGCTTAAAAGCAGAGCGAAATTGCTGTTGTTGCTCTTGCTTCCCGCATAGGAGTGGCCGTTGACAGTTATTATTCCGTTGGTATTCTCCATGACCACATGTCCGTTGGGATTCACGCAGAAGGTCCTGACCAGATCATCAAACTCCTTGGTATTATAAATGATTTTGGGTTCATAGACTTTGTCAGTAAAGTCCTGCATGGTTACCGCCGGCAATTCAACCCTGACTCCAATATCCACCTGGTTGTTGCTGAGCGGAATTTTTAATTTCAGCATTTGCTCGGAAAACCATTGCGCGCCGTCACGACCCGGGGCACAGATGATGCGTGGGGCATAATAAGTGGCCTTCTTGGTTCTGACTCCCTTTACACGGCGTTTTTCCACCAGAATATCTTCTACTGCTTCCCCGGTTTTAATGGTAATGTGGGGATCAAGGTCAGTTTTCAAATTCTGCAGGACCTTTAGCGTATTGTCAGTCCCCATATGTCTTATGCGTGCCGGCAAGAGCTTGAGATTGGCGCGTGCCATATGCAGACGCATCGAATCAAATTCTTCCTCATTCTGGCCGTAGACTTTTTCGGGAGCTCCATGTTCAAGATATACTTTATCTACATAATCAATTAAATCAGCCAGGCGTTCTTTTCCGATATATTCACCCAGCCAGCCTCCGAATTCAGTTGTCAGGGTAAGCTTGCCATCTGAAAAAGCACCGGCACCGCCCCAGCCGCACATGATCGAACAGGGCTGACAATTAATGCATTTGGCAGCGCCCTCGGTGATAGGGCAGCTGCGTTTATCCACCAGGCGTCCTTTTTCCAGCAGCAACACTTTGCCGGAGCTGTTGCGGCATATTTCCCGCGCAGCGAAAATTCCGGCCGGACCGGCCCCGATTATAATTACATCATAGTTGTCAGTCATGGCAGTTCCCTCCTTGTTTAAACGCAGTTCCTGAACAGAAACACGTTTACTTGCTAAAGTTTATGAATATGTATCCGCATAGATTATAACATAATTAATAAATTTGTCTTTCTCTGCCTTCAGATGGGCATGAGCATAGGTTATAATATCCATAAAAGCATACAAAATATGCAGGGAGCAGGGCGGTATGGAGCAATTACAGAAAATTTATTACCTCTGGGGGGATGAACCGTATCTGATTGAGCAGGAAATCAGGGATATAGCTGTCCGGATTCAGGCAGAGGACGGAGAAGAACCGGAAGTGCTTCAACTGGATGGCGATGAAATGAGTGCTCTGGAATTGGGCGAGACGTTGCAATCCAGCAGTTTGTTCTCGCTCAAACGGTTGGTGGTTATAAAGAATCCCGCCTGGCTTGGCAAAAACAGCCGCAAAGCTAAAAAAGCAGAAGAGATTGCCCATATATTGGAGAACTACATAGCTTTTATACCAGCCGGACAGACGCTGGTTATCTGTTCTTCGGAAAATGTCGCATCCAATCCGGCTGCCAAAGTTCTGACCAAACATGCCCGTGCAGAGAATGTCAAGGCGCTTAGTCCCAAGGCTTTGGGTGACTGGGTCAGGGACAGGTGCCAGCAAAGAGGGCTTGCCATAGAAGCAGCAGCGGTGAATATGCTGGTGTCCAGCGGACAGGATATGTATTACCTGGAGAACCTGATCGAAAAAGTTGCGCTGACAGTCAAAAGCGGCAGCATCAAAGCCGCAGCCCTGACAGATGAACTGGACAGCCGCCAGGAAACAAGTATTTTCAAGCTTACTGATGCACTTTTAAACAGGAATATCACTGCTTCCCTGGAGGCCTTTCAACAACTACAGGAGCAAGGTCAGCCCTATTTGCTGATGCTGCATATGATCACCGGACAGCTGGTGACACTGGCAAAAATCAAGTTCTGGCAGGAAGCGGGCTATTCATTCAATCAGATCGCGGAAATGAGTAAACAGAAGGATTTTGTTATCCGCAAGATGCAGGAGAAGAGCAGCCGGTTTTCCGTCCAGGATATTCAGGTATTGTTCAAGAAACTGCTTGATCTGGACATCAGCATGAAAAGTCAGGGCAAGGATCAGCGTATCCTAATGGAAACCCTGATTGCAGACTTCTGCGTTAAATAAATCCAAA
>CAZRMB010000053.1:0-5677 GCA_964600925.1 uncultured Syntrophomonas sp. | reverse complement strand
GGACAGGTTTTTTAATTAAGAGTTATTTTGCTATGCTGTTGAATTTTTTGGCTAAAGCTGATTTCTTGCGGGCTGCGGTGTTTTTATGGAGAACACCTTTGGTAACGCTTTTATCTATCAGAGAGGTTACTTGAATCAAGTTTTCTCTTGCTGCGTCAACATTATCTCCAGATAAAGAAGCTTCATAACTTTTAATATTGCTTTTCAGCTTGCTCTTCTGGGCTTTATTTCTGAGTCGATTATCTTCTGCTATACGGGCTCTTTTAGCAGGTGTTTTACTTTTGGCCACCTTTTCACCTCCTTGGATATGTAAAGCTAACAGGACTACTATATCACTATGTTTTTTAAATTGCAATAAAAGTCTGTGGAAATGGATAGCTTTTTTATGCCGAGGAAAACTAAGAGCAATCGAATTCGCAACGCCAAACATAAAAACATTGAAGAGCCGGTTGGTTCTAAGCCCTGCCCAAATACCATAAAATGAAGCAGTAAAAGCTTGGTGGGGTGGACAGGGATGAGACGAAAACATTTTACGTCTTTTATAAAAGGGATGCTTTTGATACAACTCTTTATATTATCTGTGACGGCAGGGCTTACGATGGATTTCAGCATCATTTTCCCGGAAGTCATGCAGAAGCTGCAGATGATACATGTACCTTTTTCCGAGATTGAGATCAGCCGGCGCCAGGCTGATCTGATGTTCCTGGAAACATATTTGCCGATCATAGATGACGAGAGTCTGCTGGATTTGGGTTTGAACAAAATGGGGACCTTAAGTATCGCTGAAAATATGATCGATTCGCATATGCAGGTGCTGGCGTATACCGGGCCTGAAACGATACCGGAAGATGAGACTGCTCCTGCGCAAACGGTCTCTCCCGGAAAAGATAATGTTGAGGAAGAGATACGGAAGGAACCAAAAATTGATAAAAGTCTGTTCCGGGACAAGAAGATCTTTATTTACTGTACGCACAGTGCAGAGAGTTATATACCTGGTACCGGCAAAGCGCGTCTGGACGGAAAACGAGGTCTTATTAATGCGGTGGCTGAGAACTTGCAAAAGAATATCTCTGCCCAAGGTTTGCCGGTTGAATTTATCGATAAGATCCATGATTACCCTGATTACGACCAAAGTTATGCCAATTCGCGCAGTACTGTAAAACAGATATTGCAGTCCAATGATAATGTTCTGGCTTTGTTTGATGTGCATCGGGACAGTATTCCCGGTACGACCAAAGCCGCAACCGTTACTGTGGACGGGCGCAAAAGTGCTCGCATTCTGATCATTGTGGGTACCAATGAACGCAAACCTCATCCTGACTGGAAAAAGAATCTGGCTTTTGCCGAAGCTTTATACGAACAAGGTGAAAAGATGTATCCCGGACTGATAAAAGGGGTTACCACCAAAGCCGGGACCTATAATCAGGAATTTCATCCCCATGCCTTGCTTTTGGAATTCGGCAGCGATTATAATACTCTGGAGGAAGCCAAGTATGCGGCTCAATTGTTTTCAGATGTACTGATACAGGTTTTAAAGGAGGAAATGCAGCTTCAATGAGTAAAATTCTCAGTTCCCTGTTGATTATGGGTTTGATTATCCTGGTCATTTTAGGCCTGAATACCAGCAATAAGGGGATCAGCAGTCTTACGGCGGAGGAACGGAAACCGGTCATTGGTTTGCAGATTGAAAATCAACAGATCCAAGTTTTAGCTCTGGGGCAAGAGTACAGTTTATCGCGCCGGGATATCAGCCAGGCCAGTCAGGGCGTACTGCAGGACGTCAGGCATCAGGGCTGCGCATGCGTTGATTACTTGAAAAAAATTTGGACGATTTTTGATGTCCTGTTTCTAAAATAATTTTTATAAGGCAACAGGAGTTTCTGCTCCTGTTTTTTCTTTTATAATATGAATAAAGTTTTCAGTATTATCAGGTATAGTTAGCCTATACAGTTACTGGCTTGGACAAGGGGGTTGGACGGATTGACAAATGTCGGCAGAACAATAGCCCGGGCAGCCCTGTTCATGATGATCACAACAGCTGTGGCGAGAATTCTTGGTTTTGCCAGGGAAGCAGTTATGGTGACCCTGTTTGGCCAGAATTATCTGACCGATGCTTACCGGGCTGCATTTTCCATTCCGGATTTCATTTATATGCTGCTGGTGGGTGGAGCCTTAAGCGCCGCTTTTATCCCGGTATTTTCATCCTATATAAGCAACGGACGGGAAAAAGAAGCATGGGAATCAGCCAGCGTGGTTTTCAATTATATTGTTCTGCTGCTGTTGATATTGATCGCTGTGGCTTATTTTTTTACCGCTCCACTGATCAGACTGCTGGCTCCCGGCCTTCCTCCAACCTATGCTGCATTGGCCATAAGCCTTACCCACATTATGTTTATTCAGACTTTCTTTATGGCTTTGAGCGGGATTTCCCAGGGCATTTTGAATTCCTATAACGAATTTGCCGCCCCTGCCATTGGCAGCGTCTTGTACAATCTTTTCATTATTATATTAGGAATTGCTCTGGTAAAGCAGCTTGGCATCCAGGCCTTTGCAATCGGTGTAGTAGTTGGTGCGGTTTTTAATTTTGCCGTTCAGATTCCGGCTTTGCGACGCGTCGGCATACATTATCATTTTACGTTTGACTATAAAAATCCAGGCTTTGTCAAGATTATGATTTTGGTCGTTCCGGTTTTATTAGGCTTGAGTGTTGTGCAGCTGAATCTTTTTGTTACCCAGAATCTTGCTTCTTCAGTTGGCGCAGGGATGATCAGTGCCTTGAATCTGGCTCAGAAAATCATGAACCTGCCGGTGGGCATATTCGGAGTAGCAATCGCTACCGCCATATTTCCCACCCTTACCACCCTGGCTGCCCGGGGCGAAATGGCTGATTTTCGCCGTCGCAGTTCGCTGGGTCTGCGGGCCATTTTTCTGGTTACGATTCCTTCTGCGTTTGGCCTGGCAGCTTTAGGCGAGCCGCTGATCAAGTTGCTGTTCCAACAGGGGCAGTTTACTGAAGCCATGGCCAACACGACTTTCCAGGTTCTGCTATACTTTTGTGTAGGATTGGCTGCCTATGCAGGTATAATGGTTTTAAACCGAAGCTTTTATGCCCTCAAGGATACCCTTACTCCGCTGCTGGCAGCAGTGGCCACCATCGCCTTGAATGTTTTCCTTTCACTGCAGCTGGCAGACATCATGGGAGTCAGAGGTTTGGCGCTGGCAACTTCCCTGTCCGGCATTTTTAACTTGCTGGTCCTATTTGCGGTACTGCGGATCAAATCGGGACCGCTGGGGGGCAGAATGATGATGCGCAGTCTGACCATCTCAGTCCTGGGGTCAATGATGATGTATTTTGTGGTAAACTATAGTACTGAGTTCATCCAGCAATGGTTACCATGGGCAGACAAAATCAATCAGCTGATTGGTGTTACAGCAGGAATTGGCCTGGGAGTAATCGTGTACGGACTGATCGTGCACAGCTTAAAATTGGAAGAATCAGAATTGATCCTGAAAATGATCGGACAAAAAATTCCGGCATTGAGCAGGAGCAAAAAAAGATGAGGTGGATACTTGATGGGTCCAGGTAAAGTTATGGCTGCCATGAGCGGCGGAGTTGACAGTTCTGTAGCAGTAATGCTGTTATTAAAATCAGGTTATGAAGTGGCGGGAGCAACACTGGATCTTATGCCCTGCCAGCTTGAAGATAATCCCGACCGTTGCTGCGGTTGGTCGGCGATCGATGATGCCCGGCGGGTGGCCGCTCAGTTAAATATCCCGCACTATGTTTTAAACTACAAGGAAAAGTTTGACAAGCAAGTGATCGATTATTTCTGTGATGAATATTTACGGGGCAGGACTCCCAACCCCTGTATCGTATGTAACCGCCGAATCAAATTCGGGGATCTTCTCAAACAGGCGCAGTCAATGGGGATGAACTATCTGGCTACCGGTCATTATGCCCGCATTCAATATGACCCTCAGCGCCAGCGTTACATTTTATTGCGCGGACTTGACAAACGCAAGGATCAAAGTTATGTTTTATATTCGCTGACCCAGGAACAATTGGCGCACACGCTCTTCCCGCTGGGTGAGTACAGCAAGCCCCAAATAAGAGCAATGGCGAGCGAATTGGAACTGGTGGTAGCAGAAAAAGCGGAAAGCCAGGAGATATGTTTTGTGCCCGATGACGATTATGCCCGCTTTGTAGAGGAACGCTTTCCGGGCAGCACCAGCCCCGGCCCAATATTGAACCTGCAGGGCGAAATACTGGGCCAGCATCGGGGGATCGTCCACTATACCATTGGACAGCGGCGCGGATTGAGGCTGGCCCAGGGGCAGCCCATCTATGTGGTGGCGCTGGATCCGCAGCGCAATGCAGTCATCGTGGGCAGCAACAATGATGTATTTTCAACCGGTTGTAATGCGGTCGACCTCAATTGGATCGCCTTTGAAAAACTTGAGCAAGCACTGGAAGTTGAAGCACAAATTCGGTATACAGCCAAACCGGTTCGCGCCATGATCAGCAACAACCATGACGGCAGTGTTCAGGTAGAGTTTAAAGAAGCGGTAAGAGCTGTAACGCCGGGACAGGCTATCGTTTTTTACGAGGGAGACACGGTTGTCGGCGGGGGCACGATCAATTAAAGCTGCCTACATGAATATATAAGGATAAGATTGAACCCCGGGATAGTTTTACGTTATAATTTATGGCAATTGTTCACTAATAATTGCCGGTTAGCTGGTATACAAATCAGGAGCAGCCTGGAGGGGTTACATTGCAGGATAGAATAAGAAATTTCAGCATTATTGCACATATAGATCACGGCAAATCCACATTGGCAGACCGATTAATGCAATTTACCGGTGCTCTTTCCGAACGGGAAATGCGCGATCAGTTCCTGGACAAAATGGACCTGGAGAGAGAAAAGGGGATCACCATCAAACTCCAGCCGGTGCGGCTCAATTATAAAGCCCGCGATGGTGAAACCTATATCTTAAATCTCATTGATACGCCCGGTCATGTTGATTTTTCCTATGAAGTATCCCGCAGTCTGGCAGCTTGCGAAGGAGCATTGCTGGTCGTTGACGCTTCCCAGGGAATTGAAGCCCAGACCCTGGCTAATGTATATATGGCCATGGATTTAAATCTGGAAATTATCGGGGTGGTTAATAAGATCGATCTGCCCGGAGCCGAGACTGAAATGGTCAAACAGGAAATGGAAAACGTTCTGGGAATAGATAAAGATGAAATACTGCCCATCTCTGCCAAACTCGGAACCGGCATTGAGGATGTGCTGGAAGCTATCGTAGCCCGCATCCCTCCGCCCCGCGGAGATCAAAAAGAGGAATTGAAAGCGCTTATCTTTGATTCCTACTTTGATGCCTATAAAGGAGCAATATCCTACTTTAGGGTGGAGAGCGGAACCGTTAAAAAAGGTGATATCATCCGCATGATGGCCTCCGGTAAGGAGCATGAGATTATTGAAATCGGAGTTATTTCTCCCTATATGACTCAGGTGGAAAGTCTCAGCGCAGGTGAAGTGGGGTATTTGGCCGCTGCCATTAAAAACGTGGCCGATACCAAAGTGGGCGATACCATAACCAGTGCGGAGCGCCCTGCGTCCCAACCGCTGGCAGGTTATAAAGAAGTCAAACCGGTCGTGTTTTGTGGTCTTTA
>CAZRMB010000052.1:1390-11654 GCA_964600925.1 uncultured Syntrophomonas sp. | reverse complement strand
CGTGAATTTACCTCCCGGGGAGTGGAAGTCATCCTGGATGATCGTGACGAAAGAGCCGGGGTAAAATTTAAAGACGCTGATCTGATCGGCATTCCGGTTAGAATTACAATTGGCCCCAAATCTCTGCAGGAAAATCAGGTCGAAGTGAAGAAAAGATGGGAAAAGGAAAATGTTCTGCTGGACATGGACAAAGTGGTTGATTATGTGACGGAAGTCTTGAACCAGGTATAATTGCTGATTAAAAAACAGATATAGGACGGGTGATATATGGAAGCTTTGGAGATCGTCTTCAAATTGTCTCTGGCATGTATTTTGGGTGGAATCGTGGGATTGGAACGCGAAAGCCTTAACCGTCCGGCCGGTTTTCGTACTTATACCGTGGTATGCGTAGGCTCTGCCTTGGCCATGGTCGTTTCCATCGACATGTTTACCCAATACTATCAGCATGTAAATGCTGATCCCGGACGTATTGCCGCCCAGGTTATCAGCGGAATAGGTTTTTTAGGCGCAGGCACGATCATGAAGGAAGGAGCCACCATTCGCGGCCTCACTACTGCAGCCGGTCTTTGGGTGGTAGCCTGTATAGGTCTGGCCGCAGGAGCAGGGATGTACATGGCGGCAATCGTTGCGACTTTTCTGATTTTATTTGTACTCATCTATTTTGCCAGATTTGAACATCGCTTTACCGGCATGCGCCTCTATAAAGGCATTGTTATGCTGGTAGATGACCAGCCTGGGCAAGTGGGCATTATCGGATCCATTCTCGGGGAAATGGATGTACTGATCAAAGAAATAAACCTTGATCGGGAGGAATCTGAAAATCAGCTGGAAATAGAATTGCTGGTGCAGTTGCCGCCCGAAACAAGTGTCTCGCAAGTGATTGAAAGATTATCCAATATTTCGGGATTACATCATATTGACCGGCTAAATTAAACATCATTTCATTTTCAAACCAAACCGCAGCTTGACTTGAAGCAAGTCTTTGACTGAAAACACAGGAGGATTATTATGGCCATTTCTTTTCACAGTTTTGTACTTGATAAACTGGAACCGGAACTGGCTTGCATATGGGAAGCAGCATTTATTCAAAAAGTAGAAGTGTTAAGCACCTCACGACGCTGGAGGATTTATCTGCGTCTTTCCGAGCCTATACCGGAAACCAACATACGCGCTACTGAAATTGCCCTGCGGGGTAAATTCCCTTTCCTGGATCAGATCGATTTGATTCCCGCTTTGTTTGATCATACCGGCAAAATAAAAGAAATTTTAAACATTCGGCGGGCAGACTGGACAGCTGGTTGTTTCTGCGGTTGCTCTGCGGAAAAAGCCCTCCCTGCACTTGAATGGGAGATCACTGACAATCATATTGATCTGGTTGCTGAACAGCAGGATCACTATCAGAAAATTATCGATGATGATGTATGTTCCAGACTGGCTGCCTGGTTTCGGCAGGAGTATCGCCTGAGTCCATTGGTAAGAGTCGTTTGCCGGGAACAGAAGACGATCAGCTCCCAGATCACCTGGATAAAACAGCAGGAACCGGAAATCATTCCAACAGCACCCGAAGAGAACAAGAAAAAACGCAGCTTTGGTCAGAACAAAAAAACTTCTTCCAGCATCATCAAGGCTCACTCCCTGCCGGTCAATGAATTGCAGGAAGGCATGAAAACAGCTGTAACTGAAGGAAAAGTTTGGCTCAAAGAGACCAGCAGCCTCAAAGACGGTCGTCTGGTGGTCAGTTATTATCTGACCGATCATACCGACACCATCATCATAAAAACATTTATTGATTCACCTAAAGAAGATAACATCGAAATCGGCGACTTCATCAAAGTCAAAGGGCCGATACGTTTTGATCCGTTTATTAAAGAAGCGGTACTGTATTTGGAAAGTTGCAACAAGTTGAACCAATGCGAGCGCTTTGACGAGAGTCCGGAAAAAAGAATCGAACTTCACGTCCATACCAAAATGAGCGCCTTGGACGGATTGAGCGAAGTCAAGGACCTGGTCAACAAAGCAGCCGCCTGGGGCCATCCGGCGATTGCCATTACCGATCATGGGTGTATCCAGGCTTTCCCGCTGGCTTTTGCTGCGGCGAACGCGCTGACATCAGCCGGAAAAAACCTTAAAATCATTTATGGGGTCGAAGCTTATCTGGTTGAGGAAGATAAAAAAGAGCGTCCTTTTCATATCATTTTGCTGGCTCAAAACCGGACCGGTTTGAAAAACCTTTATAAAATGATCAGTCTGTCCTATCTTGATAATTTCTACCGCAAACCCAAAATGTTGCGCGCTGATCTGGAACGTTATCGCGAGGGATTGTTGCTGGGATCTGCCTGCGAGGCCGGAGAATTGTATCAGGCGCTGTTGCATGATGCGGATGAAGAGCAACTGAATAACATCGCCAAATTTTATGATTATCTGGAAATACAACCTTTAAGCAATAATCAATTTCTGATCAAGGAAGGCCGGGTCGAGTCCGAAAAAGACCTTATGGACTTGAACCGCCGGATTATTGCGCTGGGAGAAAAGCAGCACAAGCTGGTCGTAGCCACCGGTGATGTACATTTCCTTGAACCCCAGGATCAGATCTACCGGACTATTATCCAGGCCGGGCAGGGTTACGAGGATGCCGATGCCCAGGCGCCTTTGTATTTCAAGACGACGGATGAAATGCTGAACGATTTTGCCTATTTGGGAGAGGATACCGCCCGGCGGGTGGTGATCGAAAACCCCAACCGGATCGCATCCCTGATCGAGCAGCTAAAGCCAGTGCCGGATGGATTTTACCCTCCCCAGATCGACAGTGCCGAACAGGAAATAACCGACCTGACCTGGCACAATGCCCGTCTGCGTTATGGCGAGCAACTGCCTGAAATCGTAGAAGCCAGATTGCGGCGTGAGCTTGAGTCTATTACCACCCACGGCTTTTCTGTGCTTTATCTGATTGCCCATAAATTGGTTAAGAAATCAAATGAAGACGGCTACCTGGTGGGATCACGAGGATCGGTAGGTTCATCCCTGGTGGCATACCTGACCGAAATAACTGAAGTAAATTCTTTGCCCCCGCACTATCTTTGCAACAGCTGTCATTACAGCGAATTTTTTTGCGACGGTGAAGCAGGATCCGGGGCCGATCTTGAGGATAAAACCTGTCCTCACTGTGGAGCAGTGCTTTACAAGGACGGGTTTGACATACCCTTCGAAACCTTCCTGGGGTTTGACGGTGACAAAACCCCTGATATTGATCTCAACTTTTCTGGTGATTACCAGAGCCGGGCCCATCAATATGTAGAAGAATTGTTCGGCAGCGAAAACGTCTTCCGGGCCGGCACGATATCAACGGTAGCAGAAAAAACCGCCTTTGGCTTTGTGAGAAAATATGCCGAGGACAAACAGATGCAGCTCAAGAATTCAGAAATGACCAGATTGGCGGGGGGCATCACCGGCGTACGCAGGACCACCGGCCAGCATCCCGGCGGCCTGATCGTAGTACCAAGGGATCATGATATCCTGGAATTTACACCGCTCCAGCATCCGGCTGATAAAAAGGAATCCGGGATCACAACCACCCATTTTGAATATCATGCCCTTGACCAGCAGTTGATAAAACTTGATATACTAGGTCATGACGACCCCACGGTTATCAAGGAACTGGAAGATTTGACCGGGATCAAAGCACGTTCTATTAGTTTATCTGAGCCCGAGACCATGAAATTGTTCTCCGGTGTTGAACCCCTTAAGGTTAAACCGGAAGATATTGATTCCAGCGTCGGCACCTACGGCATTCCTGAATTTGGTACCCGCTTTGTCCGTCAGATGCTTGAAGCCACTCGTCCCACCAGCTTTTCGGAATTGGTGAGAATAAGTGGCTTGTCCCACGGCACCGATGTGTGGTCCCACAACGCCCAGGATCTGATCGAAGAAAAAACCGCTACGTTGAGCGAAGTCATATGCACCCGTGACGATATCATGACGTATCTGATTCAAAAAGGGTTGGAAAAAAAGCAGTCGTTTAAAATAATGGAAAAAGTCCGCAAAGGCAAAAAACTGAATGAAGAAGAAGCCAACGCCATGCTTGCACAGGGGGTGCCGCAGTGGTACGTGGACTCCTGCAATAAGATTGAATATATGTTTCCCAAAGCCCATGCGGTTGCCTACGTGACCATGGGCTACCGCATCGCCTGGTTTAAAGTTTACTATCCGCTGGCATTTTACGCTTCCTTTTTCGGTATTCGTGCTGAAGATTTCGACGCCGCAACCGTTTTAAGCGGCTACGAGGCCGTCCGCCAGAAGATAAAAGATATTGATAAAATGGGCTATAGCGCTTCACAAAAGGATAAAAAACTGGTCACCATCCTTGAACTGGCCATGGAAATGTATGCCCGCGGTTATCATTTTTTGCCGGTCGATATCTATGAGTCTGATGCCCGAAAATTTGTTGTCAAAGGCAACAGCCTGCTATTGCCCTTTGCCGCTCTGCCCAACATCGGGACTGCCGCTGCCCAGGGGGTGGTGAACGCCCGCGTCGATGGCCCGTTTATATCCATTGAAGATTTCCAGACCCGCACGCATTTAAACAAGACCGCCATGGAACTGCTGCGCCAGGAAAAATGTTTTGTAGGGCTGCCGGAAAAAAGCCAGTTGTCGTTATTTGCTTAAACCAACAAGGAATCGTGGTCTTCGCTTGTGCCTGATGATTAAGCCAAACAAACCAAGCTCTGAATAAATACAGGCTTTTCGAGCGTCAAAAAGATGAATAGCAGCATTTTACAAAAGATCCGTTCAGTCAGCGTACCTATATGTACGCTGATTGAACGGATCTTTTTACATGCCGGGCTCCTCCTTTTTTTATTCGCTCGGTTGATTTTCACAGTAGTTTATCAGTCCCTAACGCATTGACCGAAAATATAATGCAAGCTTTTATAAAATTTTCAGATAAAGTTCCGATATATAAATAAGGACTAAAACAAAAGCCATAATTTGTTATACATCTGTGTATTTATTGGATTCGGTTGGTTTTCCTCGGCAAGATTGTTATTAAAAAGTAACACGCTAAGTTTTAGGGAGGTTTTTTGATTGGATAGGGATATCGGCAACGACCCGGTAATGGATATGTTTGTTTTTGAAACTTTCCAACTGGTCGACCAATTGGAACAGTTGGTTCTTCAGAGCGAGAAAGCAAATACTTTTGATACGGCAGAGATCAATGAAATATTTCGAATTATGCATACCATCAAAGGGTCGGCGGCCATGATGCTGTTTAATAATATTTCAGCCATTGCCCATGCCATGGAGGATTTGTTTTTTAACCTGCGAGAAACTGAACTGCTGGAAATGAACTATTCCAAACTTTGTGATCTTGTGCTCGGGGGAATTGATTTTATTAAGGTGGAAACAGCCAAAATCAAAGCCGGCCAGGATGCCGATGGGATCCCGGATCAACTGCTTGATAATATTCATGAGTATTTAACTTCATTAAAACCGGGCGAGGAAAGCGCGAATTTGGAGGAGAGTCCGCCGGCAACTATCCAACTAGACATTTGTGTGGAAGAAAATTGTTATAAAGCCGTCATTTTCTTTGAAGATGACTGTGAGATGGAAAACATGAGGGCTTTCAATGTCATCCACAAAATTGAAGACATTGCCACGTTGATTCAATATTTTCCCGATGATATTACTGAAAATGACGACAGCAGTTTGGTTATTCGTGAATCAGGTTTTGAAGTCGAGTTTGCCACTCATCGCAGAAAGGAAGAGATAGAAAATTTCTTCCTTGGTCTGGCTTTTGTGAAAAGTATTGAGATATTCGAATTAGCCGGAGATCAGGAAGAAAAAGTCAACTACACAGAGGGAAATGGTTATAAAACAGTTATTTTCTTTGAAGATGATTGTGGGATGGAAAACATGCGGGCATTCAATATAATCCATAAAATAGAAGATATTGCCCGGTTGACTCGCTATTTCCCCGATGATATTACCGAAAATGACGACAGCAGTTTGGTTATCCGTGAAACAGGTTTTGAAGTCGATTATATCACTAGCCGTAGTCGGGAAGAGATAGAAAAATTCTTTCTTGGCCTGGCTTTTGTAAAAAGTATTGAGATATTGGAAGTGGCAGAAGAGAGGGAGGAAAAAGTCAAAGGATCCAGCGCAGTGGTAGAGAGTAATAATAGCGAAATTGCTGGGAAAGACACTGTTGTTAACTCCATTGCAGCCAAGAAACAAAGCATAATCAGTGTGCAATTAAATAAATTGGATAAATTATTGGATTTGGTTGGTGAATTAGTAATCTCCGAAGCGATGGTAACAAAAAACCCCGATCTTTCAAGTATTCAGGATCTGGAAAACTTCAGCAAAGCAGCACGTCAGCACCATAAAGTGATCAACGAACTCCAGGATATTGTAATGTCTATTCGTATGGTTCCGCTGGCAGGGACTTTTCAGAAGATGAACCGTATTGTGCGCGATATGTGCAAAAAGCTCAATAAACAGGTTGAACTGGTAATCGCTGGAGAAGAGACCGAAGTTGATAAAAATATCATTGAGCATCTCTCAGATCCGATTATGCATCTTATAAGAAATGCAATAGATCACGGGATTGAACCGGTCGAGGAAAGGATAGCCTCGGGTAAGCCAGCCGTTGGCAAAATTCATTTGGAAGCCAAGAATGAGGGCGGTGACGTTTGGATCACGATCAGGGACGATGGCGGAGGCCTTAACCGGGAAAAAATCCTGCAACGGGCTCTGGAGCATGGACTTGTAAATAAAATGGAAACAGAACTGAGCGACCAGGAAATTTATGGATTCATCTTGTTGCCGGGATTTTCAACCAAGCAAGAAGTTACTGAGTTCTCCGGGCGGGGTGTTGGCATGGACGTAGTGGCTCAGAATCTGGAAGAAATCGGAGGATTAGTAAATGTAGACAGCAAGCCCGATATTGGGACCACAATATCTCTGAAAATTCCATTGACCTTGGCTATTATTGATGGAATGGGTATTAGTGTAGGCAAATCCATTTACATTGTTCCGATAACATCTATCCGTGAATCATTTAAAGCAAAAGAAAATGAAGTATTTATGGATCCTGATGGTATGGAAATGATCATGGTCCGGGGAGAATGTTTACCCATACTTCGTTTACATAAAATCTATAAAATTGAGACGCCCGTCAGAGAAATCCACAACGGGATCATTATGATAGTGGAGAATGATAACCGTTCGGTATGTTTGTTTGCTGATGAATTGATAGGTGAACAACAAGTGGTCGTGAAAGCGCTGCCAAGATATTTGAAAAAGGTCAAAGGCATTGGCGGATGTACACTTTTGGGTGACGGAAGATCCAGCCTGATTCTTGATATAGCAGGGGTGGTAAACTACTAGCTGTTTTGAGGATATCCCTGATAACCAAGATTATTTAATGGCAAAGGAGTGAAGGTTTATGTCGGAAATCATGGATCAATTACTGGAAATGGACGAGGATACACAAAAGGGCAAGTTTTTGACTTTTATTGTCGACAAAGAAGAATATGCAATTGAAATCAAATATGTCACGGAGATCATTGGGGGCATCCAAACAATAACAGAAGTTCCTGAAGTGCCTGATTATGTAAGAGGAATCATAAATTTGCGCGGCAAGATCATTCCTGTCATGGATGTCAATATACGTTTTAAAAAAGAACCAAAACCGTATGGTGACAGAACATGCATAATCGTTATTGATATTGATGATTTATCAGTTGGCTTAATCGTGGATTATGTTGCAGAAGTTCTGTCCATTACTGAGGATAACATTGTCGACCCGCCAACTGACAGGGCTGGATTTAACAATCGGTATATCAAAGGGATTGGCAAAGTTGGACAAAGTATAAAGCTGATTCTGGACTGTACAGTACTTTTAAGTGATGAGAATTTGGCTTACTGTAAAGAATCTGTCTAAATCTGAGAATTTGATTTACTGGAGATGAATATATGGCTTTTACATATTTTTTTCGCGATGTTCAAACTTTGGAATTAGCATGTGATCATGCGCTGCCGGTTCTTAAAACCCGCCGTTATATAAATATCTGGGATGCAGGCTGCGCCATGGGACCGGAACCGTATACGCTGGCCATTATTCTGCGGGAAAGAATGGGGCATATGTATTTTCGTAATGTACGTATTACAGCTACAGATATAGACGAAAGCAATCTCTTTGGCAAAATCATAAGTGACGGCGTGTATCCCAGGGAACAGGTCGAGAGAATACCCAATGATCTTTTTAACAATTATTTTGAAAAAGCTGAGAAGGAGGGCAATTACCGCATTGTAGATGAGCTTCGGCGTGCCTTGAACTTTATCAGGCATGATTTGCTTACCCTGCAATCTCCGGGTAATGATTATGGACTGATTGTGTGTAAAAATGTCCTTTTGCACTTCAATGAAGAGCAACGTATCAAAGTCATCCAAATGTTTTATGATTCCTTGATGGAAGGAGGTTTCCTGGTTTTCGAGCAAACCCAGACACTTCCCAAAAGTGTTTCTCATCTGTTTACACCGGTGGTTTCAAATGCACAGCTGTTTCAAAAGACAGCCTAGCGCAATCTGCAAACAAAGTCCTTTACCCAAAAAAGAGTATGCTGAAAGTGTGGTTGAGCATGAAAGTAATGAATCTCAGTGCTAATAGCAAGATCTATACATCAAATGTCTATTTGCTTACGGGGGATTGGAATTGTATTAAGGACATCAATACGCTGGTTGACGTAGGAAGAGATCCGAAGGTAATTGATGAGATTTATCAGGCTTCTACCGGAGTAGGAAAAGTAAAGGTTGAAAAAGTGATCCTTACTCATAATCATTATGATCACAGCAGTCTTCTGCCGCAGATTAAGACCCTTTTTAAACCTCACGTTTATGCTTATTCCAGTTCCCTGGAGGGAGTAGATACTTATGTTAAAGGAGGAGAAATAATAAAAATTGCTGACCGTATGGGTGAGATCATTTATACTCCTGGACACAGCAACGATTCAATTTGTCTTTATTTTGCAGAAGAGGGGATTTTATTTGCCGGGGATACACCCTTGATCATCCATTCCCCTGGAGGTAACTATGAATCGGGTTTTGTAAAGTCCCTGGAATACATATGCAGGAAAAACATAAATACGATTTATTTTGGTCATGGCAATCCACTTACTCAGAATTGTAATGAAATGCTGCAGGAAACCCTGCACAACGTTCGTAAAAGCCAAACAGCTTAGAAAGATTGATCCAAGTAAGAAAAAGGGGGAATATAAATGCATAGGTTTTCTAGTTTAAAAATAAAAGCCAGACTTATGGTTGCATTTTTTATTGTAGCTATTGTCGCCGGAGTGGCTGGTTACATCGCTGCCAGCACAGGGGTGATTTGGGCAGCTTCAGCACTGATAGCGGGTATTCTGTTAACGATTTATGGGGCAAGTGTTTCAGCCAATCAAACCAACAATCTTATTAATAATATAATTGCAGCTACCAAGAACATTGCCCAGGGCAATGTTGATTTTGAATTTAATGCCGGAGTAAGTTATGAAGCTCGCATGTTAAACGATTCCTTTACCGGAATGATGAACGCTATAAAAGCTATGGTAAAAGATGTGGAAATGCTGAACAATGCAATGACTGAAGGTAAACTGGATATCAGAGCTGATGCCAGCCAACACAATGGAGAATATGGAGTCATCGTCGCTGGACTCAACGCCAGCCTGGATGCAGTAATCGGACCGTTGAATGTTGCGGCGGAATATGTTGAGCGCATTAGTAAGGGCGATATACCTGCCAAGATCAATGACAGCTATAATGGAGACTTCAACGAAATCAAGAATAATCTGAATCATTGCATCGACGGACTTGGTGGCCTGGTAGAATCTAGTGATGTACTAAAAAAACTAAGCACAAATAATTATACTACGCAGGTAAAAGGGCATTATCAGGGAATATTCAAAGAGACTGCCGATAATGTAAACTTAATAAGAGCAATACTGCTGCTGATCGTTGAAGGAAATGAAAAAATCGCTTCGGGCGATTTTGAAGACGTGTATCAACAAAATATAACCTGGGGTAAACGCTGTGAAGAGGATAGATTAGTACCGTCATATGTTATGCTCATGGAAAATATAAAGCGGTTGGTTGAAGATGCCAATATGCTGGCTGAGGGGGCCATTGCGGGAAAATTGGATATCAGAGCTGACGCCACCCAGCACCAGGGACAATATAGAAAAGTTATTGAAGGAATAAATAATACCCTGGATGC
>CAZRMB010000052.1:0-1290 GCA_964600925.1 uncultured Syntrophomonas sp. | reverse complement strand
TGGTAGATGAAGTTGGCGTTGCCATTGCTGCCGGGGTAGAAGGCAGACTCGATCAGAGAGCCAATGCTGAAAGCTGCAAAGGGGTGTATCATAAGATACTGGCCGGGGTAAACGCCACCATGGATGCACTCATCGCCCCGGTAAATGAAGCTATTCTGGTTGTTGATGAACTGGCTCAAGGTCGGCTGAATATTAAAATGACCGGAGATTATCAAGGAGATAACGCCAAACTAAAAGATTCTCTGAACTTAACCCTGGCAACGCTATCCGACGTGATAGGAGAGGTATCTGAATCACTTGGTCAAATATCCAACGGCAATTTGGCAATCAATATTGACAAAGAATATCCGGGTGATTTTAGCAACATATCTTCTGCCATAAAGCACATTATAGAATCTTTGAATGAAATTATGGGTGATATCAACCATGCTGCGGAGCAGGTTGCAAGCGGAGCCGAACAAGTATCCGATTCCAGCCAGGCTCTGGCGCAAGGCGCTAATGAGCAGGCCAGTGCGATCGAACAATTGACTTCTGCCATCACTGAAATAGCCGCCCAAACCAGGCAAAATGCTGCCAATGCCAACCAGGCCAATGACCTGGCGCTGAATGCCAGAGATAATGCTGCCCAGGGCAATGACCAGATGAAAGAGATGCTGGGTGCCATGGAAGATATTAACGAATCTTCCGCCAATATATCCAAGATCATAAAAGTAATCGATGAAATTGCCTTCCAAACCAATATACTGGCGCTGAATGCAGCCGTGGAAGCGGCTCGGGCAGGTCAGCATGGCAAGGGATTTGCGGTGGTGGCCGAAGAGGTAAGGAATCTTGCCGCCAGAAGCGCCAGTGCAGCCAAAGAGACGACTGATCTGATCGAAGGGTCTATAAGAAAAGTACAGGCCGGTACCAAAATTGCCAATGATACGGCTCAGGCTTTGAACAAAATTGTTGATGGAGTAAGTCAGGCAGCCGTACTGGTTGGAGATATAGCCGTAGCATCCAATGAACAGGCAACCGGGATAGCCCAGGTAGATCAGGGAATTGGCCAGGTTTCACAGGTGGTTCAGACCAATTCAGCTACGGCACAACAAAGTGCAGCTGCCAGTGAAGAGCTTTCCCAGCAGGCAGGAGTATTGAAAGAACACGTCAGACATTTTCACCTGAGAAGAAGAAAAGATAATTATCCGGAAGTCGGATATAAAGCAGTTGGACAAAATCCAGGGAGACAGGAGTCCGAATTATATCTCCTGGGCGCAAAGGAAGCGGCCGCGTCAAAATCCTATAAAGCCA
>CAZRMB010000051.1:5832-11656 GCA_964600925.1 uncultured Syntrophomonas sp. | reverse complement strand
GAGGGTATAATGCAGCGCCGCTCTAGAAAAGCCTGGCGAAACATTTTTTTCTCCAATACGGTTTCGCGGCGGGCGTTGATGATCACCCCGCTGCCCTGCCAGCGTGGGAATCCCCAACTGAACAAACCGGCCCGCAGATCCCGGTCTTCCAATGTCAGCACCGGAACCACATCGGCGGGAAAGATCTCTCCGCTTTTCATCCGGGCATACTCAGGCCGGCCGGCATAACGCTGATTGATTTGTCGTATGATCTCACGCGCTTCAATGATTTCCTCTTCGGTAGAGATAAGATATCGGCCGCAGATGGCTAACCCCTCCCTCTTTCCATAAACCAGCGGTCTTCCTCCAGAAACAGATAAACGGTTTTATTCCCGATCCTGCAGGTATAACGGATACCTGTGCCCCCGGCTTTCAGGCTGGCTGCCCGGCGAATGTCGGTGACTTTGTCGATGCTATATTCGCACCCGTCTTCCCATATCAAAGAAGTTGGCTTAAATCCGCCATCCGGATAAAATAACGCTTTGACGCTGACATACACTTTATCCGGGTTGCAGTAACGTCTTTCTTCCATTATAGTTATTTGCCTCCTTTACGGTAATCCGCCTTCCTTAAAAAATGCCACCGGGTGGATGACATGATCCTCTTTGGGATTGATTGCCCCCAACTTTTGATCCTGCAGCAAAAGCGCCCGCTGTATAGAGAAATGGCCGAAGCGGTGACGCAATCCATCCACGGCGGCTTCAATTTTTTCCTGTTTCCGGCGTCTTTCTTCATCTTCGAACAAAGAAAGTTGTTCACAACTGTCCGCCGCCACCAGATCAGTTCCTTTAACCCCCAGACTGCGAATGGGATTTTCCCAGACGTAATGAGCACGAAAAAGACTCATCGCCTTTTCAGCCAAATCGGCTGAAAGCTGGGTGGGCCTTAAAAATTTATCCTGGGCGCTGATACTGAAAAGATTTTTGTCGCGGATATAGATTTGGGCAGTGCGGCATTTAAAGCCATGTTCGCGCATACGCTCGGCCACGCTTTCACTGAGCACATAAAAAGTCATCTCCACATCCTCATCCGTTTCCAAATCGCGGGGAGTGGTAATGCTGTTGCCCACACTTTTGATCTGGGATTCTTCCCCCATGCGAATGACGGGCGAGTCGTCAAGCCCGTTGGCAAAAGACCACAGTACCTCTCCCCACTTGCCCAACAGAGAGCGCAGCCAGGCAGGATCGGCAACGGCAATATCACCGATGCTGACAATGCCCCGGGCAGCCAGTTTGCGTTTGGTGGCTCGCCCTACATAAAGCAGGTCACCAGCCGGCAGCGGCCAGACCATTGACCTGAATTTTTCGCTGGTGATGACGGTAGTGGCATCCGGCTTTTTCATATCACTGCCCAGCTTGGCAAAAATCTTGTTGTAGCTTACCCCGACGGAAGCAGTTACGCCCAGTTCCTCCTTGATGCGCGCTCTGATCCGGTCGGCGATCTCCCGGCCGTCTCCGCACATATGGCAACTGCCGGTCACATCCAGCCAGGCTTCATCCAAACCAAAAGGCTCCACCTGATCGGTATAACTGGCATAAATCTCCCGGGCCAAGCGGGCAAAACGCAGATATAGCCCAAAATTGGGTGGCAGCACGACCAGCCCCGGACATTTTTGCTGCGCCTGCCAGATGGCTTCGCCGGTCTGAATGCCGGTGGCTTTGGCCGGATAGTTTTTCGCCAGCACGATCCCGTGCCGCAAAAGCGGATCCCCACAGACCGCTACCGGCTTGTCGCGTATTTCCGGACGATGCAGACATTCAACCGAAGCATAGAAATTATTCAGATCCGAATGCAGAATAACTCTTTCCTTCATAATCTGTCCCCACATTTCAGGAACATTCGTTCTATTATCATAGCACTTTCATTGCGCAAGTCAAGCACAGCCCTGAATGGAAAAGGAAAATACCCATAAAAAAACGGCCATAAAGGATATAGACCCATTCATGACCGCCGCCTTTTATAAAATCCCGTTCGTTTACTTATTTCTTATACCGAAGTTTCACCGGTATAACCGGACCCTTCCAGCAAATGTTCCGTGCTGACTGTGATCCTTCTCCTGAATACATGATAGGCCCAGGCGGTATAGAGAAATAGGACCGGTACCAGGGTCAGCACTGCGATGGTCATAACTTTCAGCGCATATGGACTGGAGGAAATATTGTAGATAGTCAGGCTGAAGGACTCATTGAGACTGGAAACCATAACCCGCGGATACAAGGCCGTAAATAAAGCTGCTATAACAGCTATGATGGATGCCTCGTTCAAAATAAAAGCCAGACTGCTGCGCCGCCTGCGCATACAGACAAAGGACAGCAACAAAGTCATCATGCCGGTCATGGTCAGGGCGTTTGAAACGGGGCCGGTGAAAATACTAGTGGTAAGCGCCGCTGTAATCGCAATAAGCAGCGATGTTACAAGAGCCAACCGCCCCGTCCGGACGGCAGCGATATAAGCCCGGTCCAACATTTCTCCCTGCAGCTTTAAATTCAGGAATACCGCGCCATGGTAGAGGAAAAAGACGACCAGATCCAGACCGTAACACAAGGCCGGCAATGACAGCAAATCGAAGAAACTGCCCACATATTCCTTTTCTGCATTGATTGGTACTCCGACCAGCAAACTGGCCAGTGCAACTGCCAGCAAAAAGGGAATGAGCAAGCTGGTGATGCCCAGTAAAAGGTTCCAGGTTTTGAGCCAGGCGGGCTTCTCCAGGCGATTCCGTAAATTGATGGCCACACCGCGGATAAGCAAAGCTGCCACAGACAGTAATAAAGCGCTATAATAACCGAACATGGCAGCATACGCTTGTGGGAAAGCCGCAAGCATCGCCCCGCCTGCGATGATAAGCCAGCCTTCATTGGCCCCCCGGACAGGTTCAAGGGAATGAATAATCAACTTTTTTTCATCATCGTTGCGCCCCATCCATTGCATCAGTATGCCAACCCCGAAACTAAAGCTTTCGAAGAAAAAGAAGCCCGCGAAGGATATTGTGATCAAGACAAACCATAGCTCATTTAATCCCATTCTGACACCCCCCGCCGAAGCTAATCTCATTCTTTTCGGAGCCGTCAACTAATTCATTTTCCATTAAACAACATGAGCCGATGCGCCATGTCCTGCTGATAATGTATATGTAGAATCCAGAGTCAAACGAATGCAATCTCAAACGGTTCAAGAATTTATGTTTATATACTAGCAGTATTTGGCCGTTTTAGGAATGAATTTACATGCAGATATCCTCTTCAATTCCTCTTGGGTTACCAAAACATCGTTCTTCAAACCTGAAAAAATAACTGCAAACAAAATTTGCCCAACGAATAAATTCAGGTGAAAGCATAAAAGCTAAATGTATGAACCGGAAAGGAGTATCTTTTATGAAAACGCTCTGGAAAGGCGCAGTCAGTTTCGGTCTGGTCAATATTCCTGTCAGTATGTATGTAGCCACTGAAAATAAAGATCTGAAATTCCATTATCTACATCAGACCTGTATGGCACCGGTCAATTATAAAAAAGTCTGCTCCAAATGCGACCAGGAAGTGAAACCTGAAGAAATGGTCAGGGGTTATGAGTTTCAGAAGGGCAGCTATATCATCATGAATGAAGAGGACTTTGCCCGCGTACCACAGGAAAATACCAAAACCATTGATATTCTCGATTTTGTGAAACTGGAGCAGGTGGATCCGATCTATTTTGATAAGACTTATTATCTGGAACCTTCGTCAGGCGGCGACAAAGCCTACACGCTTATCGTGGAGGCCATGAAAAAAACCGGTCGGATCGCCATCGCCAAAATCATGATCCGTTCCAAACAGTCCCTGGCTGCGCTGCGGGTAAAGGATGAACATCTGATTATGGAAACCATTTTCTACCCCGATGAAATCAGATCGCCAGCCTCTTTGGGTTCTGGGGTAGGAGTTGAAAAGCTGCACGATAATGAGCTGAAAATGGCGGTCGATTTGATTGAAAACCTTTCTATCGACTTTGATCCGGGGCGCTATGAAGATGAATATCGCCAGGCGCTGTGGGAAATGATCGAAGCCAAAATAGCCGGGCAGGAATACGTCAGCCCCGTTGCCGAGCCGCAGGGCGGCAAAGTTGTTGATCTGATGGAAGCACTTAAAGCCAGTGTGCAAATGACCGAAGCCAAAAAATCAAAAGCGGCTACGAAGAAGAAAGCCAATACCAGTAAACGAGCCAAAACCGGGACTTAAAATGCAGGCCGAATTGGGAAATTATCGGGCTATGGAACCCATCACGGGTAAACAATCTGTATTATCGAAGGGTTCTTCCCCGTCCAGGTACCACGTATCAACCCCGCTTTTTTTGCAGGAACGTGACTCCGTTACCCCTTCACAGTCATGATAAAAACAATGCCGGGACTACTTGCCCGGCGAGGAGATTTGTTTCCAAAAGTTTTAATTGACGTTCAGGAATTGAGCCTGCATCAGGAGCGCTGGCGCTACACCTGTCGTTTATATGTTATAGACGTCCCAGCAGGTCATCAATAAACTGGCGGGCTGAACGGCCCGATCTGCCGTGATGGCTAAGCTCCCATTGAATGGCTTTGTTTCTCAAATCTTCTGAATCCATCCTGATTCCTTCATTTTCTGCCATTTCCGCTACCATCTGCAGGTAAAGCTCCTGGTCAGGTGTCAGATAGGCCAGACTGATGCCAAAGCGATCTGCAAAAGACAATTTTTCCTGCTGGGAATCGGGCGGAAATACCTCCTCTTCCCCACGCTGACGATCATTCCAGGTTTCCTTGACCAGATGACGGCGATTGGAAGTAACATAGAAGATTATATTCTGAGGGCGGGCTTCCAGGCTGCCTTCCATGCTGGCCTTGATATATTTGTAATCCACTTCGAAATCTTCGAAAGAAAGGTCATCAATAAAGAAAATGAAACGGTGGCGGCGATAGCGCAGCTGATCCGTGATTTTATGAATATCCGCCAACTGGCGGCGGGTAATCTCAACCATACGCAACCCCTGCTCAGCAAAAAGATTCAGCAGGGCTTTGACCGAAGATGATTTGCCGGTGCCTTTGGCGCCGTAAAGCAGAATATTGTTGGCCGGCCGGCCAGCCACAAAAGCACGGGTATTGTCCAGCAATATCTTTTTTTGATAGTCATATCCGATGATCATATCCAGTGTTATCGGATCAGGGTGAGCGATGGGCTGCAGACCATTATCCCAGCGGAAAGCATTAAAGCGCCCTAATTGACCGCAGCCGAATTGAGAATAATACTTTTCCAGCGCTTCCAGGATTGCTTCCGGCCCGTGTCCTGCCAATCCAAACAGTTTGCCTTTGGCTTCCAAACGATCCGTATCAGCGGGGATCAAACCTTCAAAATGGGGATAACTGCAGTCCAAACGAATAAATGTCGATTTACATACGTTCAACCAGTTGAGATTGATTAGATCCTTCAGGTTATCCAAATCATGCAAGGCCATAATACGCAGTTGCGGGTCAATGTCATCAGCACTGCATTCGCATCCCAGGCTGAAAGGGTTTTCATCCTGCAGTAACAGATCAATAAAATAGGTTTGCCAGACATCCCCCTGACTGCCGTGAATACGGTTGTATTCGATCAATCTGTTGCTTATTATGTAGAAGTATTCTTCAAATTTGACCTTGTTGGCAGCACCGTCACAGTCCAACATCTGGCACACCAGATTGACCAGTTCGTCGTCCAGCAGGCTGCGATATAGTAATATACGATTTAATTCCGTGCGTTTACCGATCATTCCAAACCCCCACATCAATAAAGTCAGGAAAATTCGT
>CAZRMB010000051.1:0-5732 GCA_964600925.1 uncultured Syntrophomonas sp. | reverse complement strand
CCGTGATGATGGTGTTGACAGGTATCATCACAAACATGATCTTCGGGAATAATTTCTACATTGTCCAGTTGGGTCTTAACTTGTTCACGTATGGAAGCCAGATATATCTTGTAAAGTCTCTTTTGCTCCGCTTGTTCCGCAAAAGTTAATCCCACACTCTTTTTTTTGCGGGCCAGTTCATTAATCCGCTGTACCAATTCTTCGGTTATCATTGTACACCTCAATTTTATCATTAAATTTTTAATCAATTATACTTTTTAATTTTTCTTAATAATAAACATTTATTATCGTCATATTATCATTCAGGGATCATTATAACAAGACCAGGTATTGATTGACCATAAAGCCGGCAATCGTTATGCTGAATGAAGATAAAAGTAATCGATTAAAACATCGTGAGGGTTTACAAATGGAAAAGACAACTATTTTTTACTATACCGGAACCGGCAATTCGCTGTGGATCGCCCGGCTTTTGGCCAGGGAATTGGAGAACACTGAACTGATTTCGATGGTCAATCCTGCTATTAATTGGGATGAAATTGATTCATCCGTTATCGGTCTGGTTTTTCCGGTTCATGTTTGGGGTGTACCGCACCGGGTGCTGGATTTTCTGGATCAGCTGTCCTCCCGACCGGCGGATTATATTTTCGCTGTGGCCAATAATGCCGGGCAGGTGTCCAATACCCTGATACAACTGCAGCGGGAGATGTCAGCCCGGGGAATGAACCTGGCCAACGGCTGGTCAGTAATAATGCCCTCCAATTACATTCCCTGGGGAGGACCGGGCCCGGAAAAAGAACAAAACCAACGCTTTGCAGCAGCGTGCATCAAAATTTCTTCCATGGCCCAGGAGATCCGCGCGCATGTTTATAAGCCGGTGGAGAAAGGCCCTCTCTGGCAAAGGATCATTTTTACCTGGATTTACAATTTGAGCTTTCCTCATGTTCACGAAATGGATAAAAGCTTCTGGACGGATGAACGTTGCAATCAATGCCGGTTGTGCCTGGAACTGTGTCCCAGCAATAATATCATCATGGAGGATAATAAACTGGTCTGGCAAAATCACTGCGAACAATGTCTGGCCTGTATCGAATGGTGTCCCCAGGAAGCATTGCAGTACGGCAAAAAAACGCCTGCCTATAAGCGCTATCACCATCCGGAGATCAAAGTCAGGGATCTGCTCAAAGAATCCGGGCAAAAATAAATTGATCGGGGCCAATTTACTTGACCCCGATTGCCTGGTTGCTGCCGAACCTTAAAACAGACCAATAAAATTTTATTACGGATCAGATATGGCAATAGCATCGGAGGGACAGCTTTCCTGACACAAGCCGCAGGAAATGCATAGATCAGATTTTATCCTATATACACCGATAGGACTTATGGCTTCAACCGGACAAACATCCGCACATAAACCGCAACTGGAGCATTTTTCTTCCAATATTATATACATATGTCCTCCGAATGAATTCTTACGCTTAAAAGATTGCTATTTCAGCTGGTCTACGGCTTCCTCATGATAGAGCGCCTTGGTTTCATAAAAGGCATTTATCTGTTCGTCGCTATAACCCAGTAATTCGGACAATACCTGACGATTGTGTTCTCCCAGGAACGGGCTGTAGCCACGTACGCAGGCAGGTGTGGCCGACATTTTGAGCGGGCTGCCGTACATCTTCATCGGCCCGATAAAAGGCTGATCAATCAAAGGCATCATATCACGTGCTTTGACTTGCGGGTCGGTATCACAAAGTTCCTCAATCGTACGCGCCCTCATGCAGGGTATGCCTGCCTCGTCAAATATCCGTTCCACTTCCTCAACCGACGCCTGCTCCATCACCCATTCGTCGAGAGCATTATTGACTACCTTTGGGTTCATGCAGCGTGCGTTTACATCTTTGGAGCGTGGATCATCCAGCAGCCACATATATTTTTCTCCCATGGTTCTCACCATTGTTTCCCAGCGATTGTCAGACAACAGGGCAATACCGACCACACCGTTTTTGCCCTCATAAATACCATAAGGTGCATAGCCTTCATGGAGACGGCCGATTTTACCCGGATAAACAGGTTCGCCAACTGCTTGTCCCAGCAAATACCAGGGAACGGAATTTTCATGCAGGGAAAACAGACAGTCCATCATGGCAATATCAATATTCTGTCCGATCCCTTGGGTTTTCTTTACCAGCAGTGCTGCCACGATAGCCAGCGCTGCGTGAACCCCGGCCATGGTATCGCCGACCGAATTGGGGGCGATCTGATAAACTTCGCTCTGGGCCGTCCAGCCACTGGCCACCTGGGCGATCATGTCATAACCGGGCTTTTGACTGTATGGTCCCCAATGTCCGAAGCAGGAGATGGAACAGTAGATGATGTCATTCTTTATCTCTTTTACCGAATCATAATCGAGTCCCAGACGTTGCATAACACCGGGAGCATAATTTTCCACAATTACATCCGCGCGGCGGATCAGTTCCGTAATGATCTCTTTTCCCTGTGGATTTTTTAAGTCAATGCAAAGGCTTTTTTTGCCGCGGTTGACATTGATGGAATAGGAACTTTGGGTAACCCCGTTGCTGGTTTTCTGTATCGCCAGATGCCGCTCGTTGGCACCGATACCGTAAGGTTCTACCTTAATCACCGTAGCTCCCATATCTGCCAGCAATTTAGTACAGTGCGGCCCGGCCAGCACCCAGGTAAAATCAACAACCGTCACTCCCTGCAAACTACCGGGCGGCAAATTTTTGGATTGATTCATATTTAATCGGCTCCTTGTTGTTTTAGTTTGAATGGTGTAAAAAAAGCAGCATTGTTCTATGCTTCGCTGCTATTAATCAACTTCATTGGAATATCATCCCCGTGTAAATCTATCTATATTATGTGAGTGGGGTAAACATAAAAACCGGTGCCTGGCCTTCTTTCAATCGTTCAGGGAGAACATCAAAATAGAAAGGATCTTCATGATCCATCTTGTCAACGATATGTTTATAAGTCCTTCTTTTAAGTTCCGCAACAGTCGTTCTGGATTTATTAAATCTCCTGGCAAATGCGATGGCTTCTTCCAGCGTTTTCTCTGAATTTTCACAGGCTTTAACAATTACATTGTTTTTTTCCAGTTGCGCAGCGTTAACCTTTTCACCCGACAACACCATATTCAGAAAAAACGGATACGGCATGATACGTTTCATATACTCAAACATGGAAGGTGCTGGCTGAATGCCAAGATCTACTTCCGGCAGGCAGAAAAAACCTTTGTCACCGCGCATGAATCGAAAGTCGCATGATCCGGCCAGCATCGCACCATTGCCAAAGGCATGGCCGGTTATCGCCGCAATCGTCGGGATCGGGGACATCAGCAAGGCTTTAAATAATTCATTATTTCTGTGAAACCATTGGCTGATCGAAAAGTAATCACCATCATCTATAGCTTTATTCATCCATTCAGTATTGATACCCAGGCAAAAAAATTTGGGATCTCTTGAAGTAAGCACAATTGACTTGATTTCAGGATCAGCCATTATTTCCGCATAGGTCTTCAGCATGATCTCCGTCCATTCAGGGTCGTGCCGGTTCTCACCGTTATTCATGCTCATGATTGCCACCGTACCATCTTTTCCCCAATCTACAATCGCCATAAAATCCTCCTTGGTATTTGCTTGCCTGTGCACATTAATCAGCCGGAATAATATTCCCGGACCCAAAAAGATATCATCCCCGTTTGCCAAAATTAAATGTGTCGAATCGCAAAACAAAAACAAATACGAAGGGGAAGTCACTTTTAAGTATTCGTCAAGGATACGGATTTTCCTTTGGAGGTGCAATAAAATTAGGCAAAACCAAAAGTTACCCCCATATGTTCATCCGGAAAACCGCATGCCATATGGGGGTAACATTCATTTATCGACGATTTTTAAAGAACTTCAACAATCGTTGCCATAGCGGGGCCGCCGCCGGCACACAGGGAAGCACAGCCAAACCTCTTGTTCTGGCGGCGCAATTCGTTGATCGCCGCAATGATGATCCGCAAGCCGGTGTTGCCTACCGGATGACCCAGAGAGATCCCGGATCCGTTTAAGTTAACCCTGGACATATCCAACTGCAGTTCCCGGTTGCAGGCCAGGAATTGGGCGGCAAACGCTTCGTTTAGTTCCCATACGTCAATCTCCTCTTTTTTCATCCCGGCAATCTTTAAGACGCGTTGCACGGCAGGAACAACTCCGATACCCATGATACTTGGATCTACTGAAGCCGATGCGGTTGCTACGATGCGAGCCAGCGGTTTAATGCCCAGTTCCGCAGCCTTGTCGCCTCCCATCAGGATGGCTGCACAGGCAGCATCATTGATGCCGGAAGCATTGCCGGCAGTTACGGTCCCGCCCTCTTTAAATGCCGGTTTTAAACGAGCCAGTGCTTCCAGACTGGTATTGGGATTGGGGTGTTCGTCGGTATCAAAAATAACGATCCCTTTTTTGGTTTTGATTTCTACCGGGGCAATTTCATCTTTGTATATCCCTGCAGCCATCGCTGCGCAAGCCCGTTGATGGCTCAACAAAGCCAGCTCATCCTGTTCCTCGCGACTGATATTGTATTTGGCAGCAAGGTTTTCAGCCGTAACTCCCTGATGGTAGTTGTAAAAAACATCGATTAATGCGTCATAAAGCAGTCCGTCATGCAGTTCACCGGTGCCCATGCGATAGCCTGTACGTGCCTTGGTGAGCAGGTAAGGTACGTTGGTCATGCTTTCAATACCAACCGCAGCACCGATATCGATTTTGCCCAACATAATCTGTTGGCTGATGATCTCCGTACAACGCATCGAGGAGGGGCATTGCTGGTTGACGGTAAGGGATACGGTTTCCACCGGGCAACCTGCTCCCAATGTAACCTGCCGGCTGGGATTTCCCTGACATCCGGCCTGGTAGACCTGACCTGTTGCCACTTCTTCGATTTGATCCGGGCTTATCCCCGCTTTGGCAATGGCCGCTTTTAATGCAACCGTTCCCAGTTCCATGGCGGTCTTGTCCTTTAAAGATCCCAAAAAATCTCCTATTGCAGTTCTCATTGCACCTACGACAACAACATCACGCATATTTTCTCCACCCTTCATTTATATAATAAAAATCCACCTCAGCATTATTAAAATCTGATCAGGCCAGTATGCTTTTGCCGATGATAATGCGCTGCACCTGGGCTGTGCCCTCAAATATCTGCAATATTTTAGCGTCCCGCATCATTTTTTCCACCGGATAATCACGGCAGAATCCATACCCTCCAAGGATCTGCACAGCATTGGTAGCGACGCGGTTGGCCATATCGGCGGCAAAACATTTGCTCATGGCGGACAGATCGGCGGCCATCATTTTTTCATCCAAAAGCCAGGCAGCCTTTTGCCATAACAACCGGGCAGCTTCTATATCCATGGCCATGTCGGCCAGCATGAATTGGATCCCCTGAAAGTCACCGATGCTGCGGCCGAAAGCTTTTCTTTCCTTGGCATAATCACAGGCAAATTCGAACGCTCCCGTGGCCACACCGGTCGCTGCCGAAGCTACAAATGGACGGGAAGAGTTAAAGGATTTCATAGCCAGCTTGAAGCCGTCTCCTTCCTCACCCAGCCTGTATTTCTTGTGAACCTTGACGTTGTCGAGAATGATTTCCGAAGTTTCCGAACAGCGCAGACCCATCTTGTGTTCACTTTTCCCAAAGGAAACCCCTTCGGTCTTGGTGTCCACCAT
>CAZRMB010000050.1:1366-11678 GCA_964600925.1 uncultured Syntrophomonas sp. | reverse complement strand
AGCGTCTTTTATTGAAAGCATGTAAATCCGGCCTGAGGCATATATTTGCATTGATAAGACAACAGGCTTCAGTCTGTCGGGAGGCATGAAAATGGAAAAAAACAAGGATATTATTAGCCGGGCGATGGCAGATCTTCTGGAAATTCCCAAGGATCTGGTTCTTGACATACCCAAAATCACCCTGATCGGCCAAAGCGAATTATTTCTGGAAAATCATCGTGGCATTATTGAATACAGCAGTCAGCGAATGCGCATCAACCTGAGCCGGGGATTCCTGGAAATACTGGGCAATCAGTTGGAAATCAAGGCTTTGTTGCCGGATGAAATAAAAATCGAGGGTGACATCAACAGTTGCAGATTTTTTGACTGATCAAGGGGGGCGGCATGATTAATAAGTTTTTCGACGGGTTGGGCGGAGTCATTACGCTGCTGGTAAAAGGAAAAAACCAGGAGCGGATCATCAATTTGGCTTTAAGCAGAGGAATTTATATCTGGGACATAAAATGGCAGGGCAATCATCTGCGCCTGCGCATCAGAAGCAGTGCCCTGCAAGCCTTCCAGGCGATTGCTGCCGAAAATGATTTCGAACTGGAGGTCGTAGGGAAAAGAGGACTGCCCTTTTTAAAAACCAAGGTGCAGCGGCGGATAGGATTTTTAGGCGGAGCCGCATTTTTTGTTTTAGCTTTATATGTTATGTCGTTATTCGTCTGGTTTATTGAGGTTGACGGCAATAAAACGGTGGATACCAAACAAATACTGCAAAGCGCGGCACGTAATGGCTTGTCTCAGGGCAGCGGCAAGTGGAAATTCAGCTGCAATGATATTGAAAATGCCATGTTGCGCGAATTGCCCCGCTTGACCTATGTGCAATGCGAAATTCAGGGGGCCAAAGTTCATATCAAGGTAGTAGAGAAAATTTTACCTGATGAAGAAGTTCTCGGGCCTTGCCATATTGTTGCGGACCGGGACGGAGTTGTGGAAGAAATTCTGGTCCTGGAGGGACAGTCGATCGTAAAGCCGGGGCAGGTGGTTGGTCGGGGAGATATTCTGATTTCCGGCATAGTGTATCCACCTGTACCTGAAACAATTGATACCAGCCAATCGCTTGCGCACGAGGAACCTTCAATTGTGAGGGCGAGGGGCACGGTCAAGGCACGTACCTGGTACGAGGGCTACGGAGAATGTCCGCGGCGGATCGAAAAGAAAATAATGACCGGCGAAACAGCACTGAAAATCAGTTTTAAAACTCCCTGGAAGGAGGTATGTATAAGAAAAGCGAAGCTCTCTAAAAATAGCTTTTATAAATTGGCCAGAAAACAAATGATGGTAAATACCCCGCCCGGTAAGTGGGGAATATATATTAACAAATATTATGAACAGAAAAAACAAGTGCGGTCATTTACTGAAACCCAGGCAATTGAAATTGCCCGCGAAAACGGTTTTAACAACCTGCGCAGGAAAATTCGCCCGGGCGTGCAGATCAGCGATTCTTATATCCAGGTACTGTCATCGCCCAGTGATGCCATCGTACGCATTAAAATTGCGATTGAAAGCATAGAAGATATATCAAGGGTTCAGCCGATTGAATAAGAAATTAGTACCTTGCCTGTGCATATGCTATAATTGTAGCCAAATGATATTTTGACAGCAGGAGGATTCTTATTTGTCAATCAGGGAAGCGAAGATTACCATTCAGGACAACCAGCAGGCGGCAATTTTTTTTGGAACCGGAGATGTCAATTTTAAACATTTGCAGGAAATCAGCCGAGCAGAAATCATTGCGCGAGGTTCAGAGCTAACGATTCGCGGAGAAGAAGCCGCAGTTGACCATACGGTGAAATTGATTCATGGCTTGATCGACATTGTGGAAAATGAACAGGCCTTAAATATTAACGATATTATTTATGTGGACAGCCTCTTGCAGAAAGGTGATGCACCTCGTCACCAGGATATCGTTTCAGCCACCATTTTGAGCACTGCCCGGGGTAAATCGGTCAAAGCCAGAACGATAGGACAGAAGAAATATATACAAGCCATCCTGGAAGACGATATCGTTTTCTCAATCGGACCGGCTGGGACCGGCAAAACATATTTGTCTGTGGTAATGGCGGTGCGGGCTTTGCGCAACAAGGAAGTGGAACGCATCATACTGGTCAGACCCGCAGTCGAAGCGGGTGAGAAGCTGGGCTTTCTGCCGGGTGACTTGATCGAAAAAGTCAATCCCTATCTGCGCCCTCTCTATGACAGCCTTTTTGATATACTCGGGGTGGACGTTACCCAGCGTTACCTGGAGAAAAACATTATCGAAGTAGCACCTCTGGCCTATATGCGAGGCCGTACTTTAAATAATGCCTTTATCATTCTTGACGAAGCCCAGAATACGACGCCCCAGCAGATGAAAATGTTTTTGACCCGACTGGGGTTTGGTTCAAAAATGGTCATCACTGGAGACATAACCCAGGTCGATTTGCCTGCGGATGAACAATCAGGTTTGATTGTAATCCAGAAGGTACTGCATGCAATTGATGGCATTTCATTCGAATATCTGGGTAAAGAAGATGTGGTACGTCATCCTTTGGTACAGAAAATTATCAATGCGTATGAATTGCTTGAATAAATAAACCTAATGAACGATATCGTTGCCGGTAAACCTTAAGCGTTGGCGGCAGTTGAAAAAAGCGCTGCCCGGACCGATGTTCCGGGATAATTAAGGAGCGTTCGTTGCATGAAGTTGAGCAATATCCTGAATTATTTTTTTGCTGATAAATTATCGATAATATGGAAAAACCAAAGAATAAGAAAAGCATTGGCGCTGGCCGTTTTTTTCAGCGTCACGTTTTTGACTCTTTTCAGCAGTTTTGTTCCTCAACAGGTCAGTTTGCGTACCGATGAGGTATCCAAAAATGATATTGTATCAGAAATTAATGCCGTAGTGGTGGACGAGAAACAAACTGCGGAATTGAGACAACAGGCTGCATCAAGAGTACAAAAGATTTATCAGGAAGATAACTATGCTTTGGTCAATGCCCGCGATGAAGTCAGCGGTATCTATGCCAGCATCAAAGAAGTCCTCGAAAATAAAGAATCCAACCGTAAAGACAGCCTGCAGAAAATTCTTAAGGCCGCCAATAATCTCAACCACCCTCTCAACGTTGATTACAAGGATCTAACCCAGTATCTTCTTAATGCAACGCTCGATGATCTGGAGCAGATGGAAACGGCTACTCAAAGCATGGTCGATCAGGCTATGGAAAAGCCGATCACTGATGAAGCCCTGGAAGGGACCTACAATGAAATAACGCTGCAGATCAACCAACTTGGCTTTGCTTCTGAAGCAGAGGATATTATACGCCTGATCGTCATAAAAACAGTCCGCGCCAATATGATTTATGATCAGGAAACGACCGAAAGAGCAATGAATGATGCCCGCAACATGGTAAAACCGGTGCAGAAGAATATTAAAGCCGGAGAGATAATCGTCCGCGAAGGGGAACGGGTCTCTGCGGAGCAGATATCAGTGTTGGAACAACTGGGCATACAAAGGAGCAAAAGTTATTCGCTTACCCTCATCGGAACGATTCTTTTCATCCTGTTGCTTTTTTTCCTTCTGCTGGAGTATACGAAGTATAATCACCGCAAGGTATATAATGATGAAAAGTTGCTGTTGTTGCTCGGTTTGATTTTTGTCCTGATCATCCTGTTATCCCGCCTTGTGACCATTGTGGAAATACCCAACCGGCCTAACATAAATGCCATGACCGGTTATCTGGCGCCGGTGGCAGCGGGTTCGATGCTGATTGCAATTTTAATTGACGGCAAACTGGCCTATTTTATGACGGTCATTATGGCTGTATTTGTGGGGATGATGTTTGGCGGCAACCAGCTGGCCTATACAACTGTTGCGATGATTAGCGGGACCATTGGGGTTTTCAGAGTATCCAGCCTCAGTCAGACTTCTGATCTGGCTCGCTCCGGGCTCTATCTGGCCGGGGCAAATATAATTTCAATTATTACCATGGCCTTGATCATTGGCAAATTTAACCTTAATCTGGCGATACTGGCCATTATTATTGGGACAGTCAGCGGCCTTTTGTCAGCTATCCTGATGATTGGCGTTCTCCCCTACCTGGAATCGGCGTTTTCAATCACCAGTATGATAAGATTGCTGGAATTATCGAATCCAAATCAATATCTCCTGAAACGGCTGTTGCTTGAGGCGCCGGGAACTTATCATCACAGTCTGATGGTGGGGAATCTGGCTGAGGCAGCCGCCGAAGCAGTGGGTGCAAATTCCCTGCTGGTAAGAGTTGGAGCATATTACCATGATATCGGTAAAATAAAAAGGCCTGAGTATTTTGTTGAAAATCAGCAGGGCATCATTGACCCACATGCCAAAATTGCACCGGCGTTAAGTGCTCTGATCATTACCTCTCATGTCAAGGAAGGATTGGAATTGGCAAGAGACAAGCACTTGCCACAATCCATCATCGAATTTATCACCGGCCATCATGGTACCAGTCTGACCAAATACTTTTACAGCCGGGCGTTGGAGGAAGACGGAGGGGAACATATCAATGAAGAGAATTTCCGTTATGAAGGACCCAAGCCACAGAGCAAGGAAGTGGCTCTGGTCATGCTGGCTGATGCGGCGGAGGCAGCAGTTCGATCAATTTCTGACCCAACCAACGAAAAAATAAGAGACATGGTGCGTAAAATTATTCGGGACAAGCTGAATGACGGGCAGCTTGAAGAATGTGATCTTACCTTCCGGGATCTTGATATTATTGCGGCTACATTTGTCCGGGTTTTGGAGGGAATATATCATAGACGTATTGAGTATCCAGATATTATTGCTGAGGAATTGACAAGAAGGAGGGTTTAAAATGGACACCATGATAATTAACCAGCAGGACAAGATCAATTATAACCGGGATGTGCAGCAGATCATACTGAAAGTCGTCAAAACCATTGCCAAATTAGGCGGCATCCCAAAAAATACGGAACTCAGCATCCTTCTGGTAGACAACAGTTATATAAAAGACCTTAATTATGTCTATCGGCATGTCAATTCTGCTACAGACGTTTTGTCGTTTGCCATGAACGAATTATCAGAGGGTGAGCCAGCGTTTACTTTCACCAACGAAATAAATGTATTGGGTGATATCGTCATATCACTGGAAAAGGCAGATGAACAAAGCAAAGAGTATGGCCACAGTTTTGAACGTGAATTGGGGTTCCTGGTAGCGCACGGACTTTTACATCTCCTGGGTTACGATCATGATACCGAAGCCGAGGAAACAGTGATGCGCGAGTTGGAGAAAAAGATATTGCAAGCAGCCAAACTAGAGAGGTAGAATCAATAGATGGGCAAAGGCACTTTGCGGGACAGCTTTACATATGCAATCAGAGGAATTTTGGTTGCTATCGCCAGCGGCAGAAACATGAAAATCCATATTGTTGCCGCGATCATGGCAATCCTCACAGGTTGGTGGTTGGGAATAAATCGCCTGGAATGGGCTATTATAACGATAAGCATTTTTATTGTTCTGGCTGCGGAAACTATTAATACCGCGATAGAGAAAACCGTGGATCTGGTGACCCGGGAGTACCATCCTTTGGCCAAACAGGCTAAGAATCTGGCGGCTGGAGCAGTTTTGCTGGCCGCTGTAAGTGCAGTAATAATTGGTATATTAATTTTTGGATCCTATTTATTTTAGCGGCAAAGGAGTAAAGCATGGACGCTGCTCAACTGATACATGAAGCCAGAAAAGCGCAGCAAAAGGCATATGTTCCTTACTCGAATTTTCAGGTGGGGGCAGCGTTGCTGGCTGCGGACGGACAGGTTTACCCGGGTGCCAATATTGAAAATGCTTCTTACGGACTGACTGTCTGTGCAGAACGCAACGCAGTTTTTAAAGCCGTTTATGATGGTGAACGGGAATTTTCAGCCATCGCAGTGTGTTCCAGCGGCTCCGGATACGTTTATCCCTGTGGAGCCTGTTTGCAGGTCCTGGCAGAGTTCTCCCCGCAGATCAAAGTCATTGTAAGTAATGAGAACGACGAATATCGAGAGTTTGAATTAAAAGATCTGCTGCCTCAGATATTCTCATTATAGATTTTTAGGCAAAATAAGCTAAATTAAAGGAGTAAATGATTGTGAAATCAGGTTTTGTAAGCATCGTAGGCAGACCGAATGTAGGCAAGTCTACTCTGCTTAATACTATAATCGGTGAAAAAATAGCCATCGTTTCCGACAAACCTCAAACCACCAGGACCAGGATCCAGGGTGTCCATACCTGCGATGATGGTCAGATCGTTTTTGTGGATACGCCCGGGATCCATAAACCAAAACATCTGCTTGGAGAGTATATGGTGAAGGTTTCAACCCGCAGCCTGGATGAGGTGGATTTGATTTATTACATGACTGACGTCACCCGACCCTACGGCGGTGGTGAACAGTATATAATCGATCAATTGAAGTCAGCCCGGGTGCCGATATTTCTGCTGGTCAACAAAATAGATCTGGTGGAGGAAGAAAGAGTAAAAGTTTTCACCCAGGACTTTCTGAATGAAATCAGTTTCAGTGAATGTATCCCGATCTCGGCATATAAGAAAATTAATGTCGACCTGCTGCTGCAGAAGACATTTCAATATTTGCCGGAAGGACCGCTGTATTATCCGGCTGATGATCTGACCGATCAGCCCGTTTCTTTTATCGTGTCGGAACTGATCCGGGAAAAAGCGCTGCTGCTTACCCGCGATGAAGTGCCGCATTCCCTGGCTGTCAGCATAGAAGAATTCAAGCATCAGGGTAACGAGAAAATATATGTGCGGGCTGTGATCCATACCGAACGAGATTCCCAGAAGGGCATAATCATCGGCAAAAACGGGCAGATGTTGAAAAAAATTGGTGAACAGGCGCGTTTGGAAATAGAGAAGATGCTGGATGCTTCCGTTTATTTGGATCTGTGGGTCAAGGTGCAAAAGAACTGGCGTGACAATGAAAAAAATCTGAATCAGCTGGGTTACAGAATATAGTTGTCAGATCAATGATTTACTGCTGATTAAAAATTCGGGGGAATGACATGAATCTTGCATCATACCTGGATAGTACCAACTTAAAACCGGAAGCCACGAAAAATGATATTGCTGCATTGTGTGAAGAAGCCGCCAGATTTAAAATGGCGGCTGTTTGCATCCATGCTTTCCGTCTGCCGCAGGCCGGGAGAATTTTACAGGGAACCGGCGTCAAGCTATGCACGGTAATTGGCTTTCCTCTGGGAGCAGAGGGCAGGGACAGCAAGGTATTCTCTGCTGCCCGTGCGCTGGATGCCGGGGCCGAGGAGCTGGACATGGTCATCAACCTGGGAGCTTTAAAAGAGGGTGATTATGTGCAGGTAGAAGAGGAAGTAAACAGTATCCTGAAGCTTAAAAACGATCATCCCTTTATCCTGAAAGTAATTGTTGAAACCGCTCTGTTAAACCGTACTGAGTTGATCGACCTGACCCGTATGCTGGGTGACTGCGGAGTTGATTTTATTAAAACCTCCACCGGTTTTTCCAGCCGGGGGGCATCTCTGGAGGATGTCCAGATAATAAGCGCCCATCGTCCGGCCGGACTGAAAATCAAAGCTGCCGGCGGGATAAGGGAGCTTGATTTTGCTTTACAACTGATCGCTGCTGGGGCAGATCGCCTGGGCAGCAGCAACGCAGGCAGACTATTGGAGGAGTATGAAGTCCGGGGAGGCAGATAAGGGAGTCATCAGGGGTGAAAAAGTTATTCTTGGCCGGTCTGGTCATTTCTCTGGTCTGCTTTATAACAATGGTGGTTAATCATACGGAAATGGTTGTCCATACTGCTGCTTATGAGAGTATGGTGCAGATTTATGGACGTTCACACCTGTTCAGCCGGGACAGTAAAATTCTGTACAGCCCGGGACTGCGCAGACTGCCGGCAGACACAGCCAGCCTTACTATTTATACCAATTTGCCTGGTATGGAGAAGAGTTACAGCCGGCAGATGGAGGATTTTATGCGTTCCGATGCGCAAATGATCGTCGAATGCTCGGGACTGGACAGATGGCACACCAGCCGGGAAGGTTCAGCCTGTCTGCCTGCACTGCGCAATCGTGCCTATCGGACGGTTATTTTTGACGGCGGACACCATCTGCCGACACTCGGGCTGGCGCCGGATATCATTATTGTGCCGGCCTTTAAAGGCTATGCAGTGCACGGGTATATGCAGGACGGGATGCGGGTGGACAAAATACTTGAAATCCTGTCAGCCAATCATATTCCCACAGCAATGGCAACGGTTCCCCGCTGGCATTTGGTGAAAACTGAAACATCCCTGCAGAACATCAGCCGGGAGGTTTTGGACCGGCTTGATTATACCGCTGAAGAACCGCAGCCTTTTACCGCCAGTTGCCGTCCCCACATCAGCAAATACGGCGGGGCCATATTTATTTATGCCAATGAAGATTATATAAAACAGCCTGCTCTGGTCACCAAATACTGCCGCCAGCTGGGCCTGGAAGACGTATACGCTGCTTACATTGCCTTTGATTATAATGACATAAAACCGGCTCAGGCTGGGACCTACGCCCAAAAGCTTGAACAGGAATTGGGGGTAAAGACGGAAATCGTCAACGAACCGGTTAAAGTGAGCAGCCTGCTGTTTAAAGTGCCGGATCTTTGAACCGGAATTGGGAGCGGTACAGAGAGAGGACCATTTTTCTTTTGTTGCGGGAGGAGACCAGATTGAATTATAACAGCCGGGGATTTATCTTAAGACAGAGGGATTACCGGGACAGTGACAAACTGCTGAGCATTTTTACCGAACAGAAGGGTAAAATAACGGCGGTAGCCAAAGGCATCAAAAAACCCAAGAGCAGTTTGCGGGCCTGTGCCCAGCCATTTTGTCATGCTTATTTTCATCTTAATCAGGGACGGGAAATGGATCTGCTGACCCAGGGCAGATTGCTTGACTTTTATGCCAATTCCCGCTCCGATCTGGAACGGTCTCTATACTGCATCTATTTGATGGAACTGCTCGACAAGAGCTTGATGGAGAATACCCCTTTGCCCGGTTTGTACCATGCGCTGCTGGAGGTTCTTACCGCCATTAATGAACAAGGGCTGAACCCTCTTTTCATCAGATATTTTGAAGTCCGACTGCTGGCCAGTCTGGGCTATAAACCGGTGTTGTCCCAGTGTATAAGCTGCAACCGAAAAGCGGCTGCAGGATTTGGCTTCAGCCTGTCTGAAGGTGGCTTGGTCTGCCCGGCCTGCCAGGGGGAAGCCAATGATGTTATCAATGTCAGCGGGGAAACGCTGGGTATTTTGCGTCTGCTGAGTGAAGGTTCTTTTCAAACCCTTCCCCGGGTCAAAGCCAGCCCGGGCGGACTGAAGGAAATTGAATATCTGCTGGAAAAATATCTTGAATACCATTTGGACCGCAGGTTTAAATTAAAAAATACGATTCGGCTGCTAAAAAAAACGATTCATTTTGAAAATTGACAAGCACCCCACAGCTTGTTAAACTAGTATAAATTTCATAATACAAACGATGAAAAAGAGTAGTAGGAAATGTAAGTCGCTTTATAGAGAGCCGGGCAGCTGGAAACCGGTAAGGGCTTTTTCCCAAGGCGCTTTGGAGTTTCAGGAGGAAAGCCGCAAAGGGCAAGTAAAACCTGGCAATAGAGGTGGGCTTCGTGCCAATCAGGGTGGAACCGCGGGTATATCCCGTCCCTGTTGGATACGGGCTTTTTTTATTTCTGAAAAATTGTCCCGTTAAAACAAAGAAAGATTATCCCGATTTAAAGGCAAAATAAGAGGAGGTAAAAGCAGTGAATTTCCAGGAAATTATTTTGAATTTACAAAATTATTGGAGCAAACAGGGCTGCATCATTCAGCAGCCATACGATTTGGAAAAAGGTGCAGGTACCATGAATCCAGCTACTTTTCTACGTTCTCTGGGACCGGAACCTTGGAATGTGGCTTATGTGGAGCCTTCCCGCCGGCCTACCGACGGACGTTACGGGGAAAATCCCAACCGACTGCAACATTATTACCAGTTCCAGGTCATACTCAAACCGTCTCCGGACAATGTGATCGAATTATATATGGAAAGCTTGCGCCAGTTGGGCATTGATCCTGACAAACATGATATCCGTCTGGTGGAGGACAACTGGGAGTCACCCACCCTGGGAGCCTGGGGACTGGGCTGGGAAATCTGGCTGGATGGCATGGAAATCACCCAATTTACCTATTTCCAGCAATGCGGTGGTTTTGATTGCCATCCGGTCTGCGC
>CAZRMB010000050.1:0-1266 GCA_964600925.1 uncultured Syntrophomonas sp. | reverse complement strand
TGTTAAAAGATGAAAACCTGCGTCAGCAACTGCTGCAGGAAGTGGAGGTAGAAGGATAATGAAAAGAGATCTTTTATTGGAAATCGGAGTCGAAGAAATGCCTTCTGCTTTTATGGCCGGAGCGCTGGCAGATCTTAAGAATCTGGCTGAACAAAAATTCACCGCTTCCAGGGTTGGCTTTGCGCAGGTCAACAGCATGGGTACCCCCCGGCGTCTGGTGCTGTATGTTCAGGGCCTGGAAGAAAAGCAGCAGGATGCGGTCATTGAAAACCGCGGTCCCAAAAAAGCCAGTGCTTTTGACCAGCAGGGAAATCCCGGTAAAGCAGCGCTGGGTTTTGCCCGCGGTCAGGGAATCGATGTAGCTGACCTGGAGATCAGGGATGTGGATGGAATTGAATATATTTTTGCAGTCAAAAAGGAATTGGGCGGAACGACTGTTGAGGTCTTGCCGGAGATCCTGCTGGATATTATAAATTCGTTAAGCTTTCCCAAGTCAATGCGCTGGGCTTATTACCAGACCCGTTTTGCCCGGCCGATCCGCTGGCTATTGGCGCTTTACGGCGATCAGACCGTGACCATTCAGATCGAAAATGTGCAAAGCAGCAATGAAAGTTACGGTCACCGTTTCCTGGCTCCGGAAAGTTTTGCAGTAAACAATATAGAGGAGTACTTTGCCCAGTTGCGCCAGAGATACGTAATTGTTGATCACAACGAAAGAAAGAATATGATCTGGGAGCAGGTTCAGATGACAGCCCGGCAGGCCGGGGGGCAAGCTATGGTAAACGATGATTTGCTGGAAGAAGTAACCTTCCTGCTGGAATATCCAACTGCTTTTGCCGGCAGTTTTTCAGCTTCCTATCTGGATGTGCCGCCGGAGGTTCTGACCACGTCAATGATCGAGCATCAGCGCTACTTCCCCGTATTTGATGACCAGCAGCACTTGCTGCCGGCGTTTATTGGCGTTAGGAACGGCACTGATGCAAGCCTTGATGTAGTTCGGGCCGGCAACGAAAGAGTGCTTAGAGCTCGCCTCGAGGATGCACTCTTTTTCTGGAAGGAAGATACCGCCAAAACCCTGGCTGATTTTGTTCCCGGTTTGCAGAAGGTCATGTTTCATGAACGTTTGGGAAGCATCATGGACAAAGTGGAGCGGCTGCAAAAACTGGCGGTTTTCATCGGTCGCGAAACCGGGCTCAGCAGTCCGGAAAAACTGGAACGGACAGCCCTTTTGTGCAAAGCTGACCTGTTAAGCAACATGGTCTATGA
>CAZRMB010000049.1:0-11897 GCA_964600925.1 uncultured Syntrophomonas sp. | reverse complement strand
GACAGAAAAGGCCTTGAAGCCAGCGAAACGCCGGCCGGCAGTACTGACCGCCCAAGTGATATAATAATTACAGGCGGATTATTGGCAGTTTTAATTTTAGCCGCGGTATTTATCGCCCGCTACAAAAGAAAATTTTAGAGCTTTGTTGGTGCGGAGATTCAATAAGACAGATGAACGCAGTCAAAAGCATTAAATAGCTATACTTCTTCCAGTTTACATTAACACTGTATATTAAAATTTATAACATTTAATTGGGAATTGGTTTTTTATATGGTATCATAAAATATAAAAAACGCGAACGGTGGTAGAAATGGTCAAACCAAGAGTTATTCAGTCGGTAGACAGAGCTTTGAGTATTTTAGAGCTTTATAATAGAAATAATTTGGAATATAGTGTTTCAGAAATTGCTAATGAGCTGCAGTTAAATAAAAGCACAGTTTTTGGTTTGCTGAAAACATTGTTGGATAGAGGATATTTACACCAGAATCCTGGAAATGCCAAATATTCATTAGGCTTAAAGGCCCTGGAGATTGGATATAACGTGCAAATCAACAGTGTCCTGCTGCAAAAGGCAAGACCTTATCTGGAAAAAATATCGGATAGATTTAATGAGACAGTCCACTTGGCAATAGAGGACAATGAACAAGTACTATATATTGACAGAATATTAGGATCCAAGACTATTTCCATGAACTCGGAAGTTTGGATGCGTCATCCAATCTATTGTACGGCTCTGGGCAAAACTTTACTGGTATATATGCCCGAAGACCGACGGGAAAGAATATTGAAATATATAAATTTTGAAAGACGGACTCAGAACACTATAACTAATCTGAAAGACTTAAGAGCTGAATTGGAAATTACTTATAACCGGGGTTACGCTATTGATAATGAAGAATTTGAGTTTGGCCTGATATGTGTGTCGGTACCAGTGATCAATAAAGAAAAGGGGATAATTGCTGCCATAAGTCTCTCTACTCCTATTATAAGGTTCAATTACGATACTATAGAAGAAATCGCTCAATACCTGAAAGAAATGGCCAGAAATATTGAAGAAAATATTTAGAGGGAATTCGACTTTATAAAATTATAATTGACAAAATTACTTTAAAAATGTTATTAATTAATTAAGAAATAGTTTATTGAAAATCTTTTTCTTAATTTTTTAACGTAACATGAAAACGATGTGCGGCATTATCGTACAATTTTTACTAATTTATATTTTTTTAATCAATAATAAAAACAGCATGCGATAATGTCGCATTTTATAAATTTGTGCTTTGATTCCACATAAATAATTTAGCCAATTTAATATTGAAAGGAGGATAATGTATTGCGCCATTAAATAACAGGAAAGCTTTCTAAAACATATAAACAGAAAGAGAGGAGATCGGAATAATGTTTAAAAGTATCAAAAAGTATATGGCGTTAGGGATTTTATTTATGATGATTTTCAGTATTGTAGGATGTGGATCATCACAAGACAAGGATGCGGAAAATGAGGGTCAGCAAGCAACGGAAAAAATAGTTTTAATAGCAGGACACGGTGCCGGACCAGACAGTTTAAATGAGTTTGCTTTTAATAAAATGAATGAGATCGTTAAAGAAAAAACTAATGGACAAATTGAAATTGAAATCCACGGGAATGAATCCCTGGGAACTGAAGTTCAAATGCTGGAACAATTGCAGTTAGGTACTCTTGATTTAGCTACTACTTCAGGAGCACCAGTTACTGGATTTGTTCCGGAATTTATGGCCTGTGACCTGCCATTCACTTTTGCCAACAGTGAGGCAGCTTATAAATTCTATGACGGAGAAATCGGCGACATCTTATTTGAGAAAGCTGAAGCAACCGGCATGGTAGGTTTAGCCTGGTGGGAAAACGGTTTTAGAAACTTTACCAATAATACCAGAGCGATTGCCAGCCCTGCAGATATGAAAGGTTTAAAGATCAGAACTATGCAGAGCCAGGTCCATATGGCCTCTGTAAATGCCCTGGGCGCAAATGCTGTACCTATTGCTTTTGGAGAATTGTACAGTGCTATGCAGCAGGGAGTTGTCGATGGTCAGGAGAACCCCTTGACACTGATCAAGGAACAAAAATTTTATGAAGTACAAAAATATTTAACAATTTCCAGACACGTTTATGATCCTTCCCCGCTTTTCATCAGCCAAAAAACCCTGGATAACCTTACTGATGAACAAATCACTATTCTCAAAGATGCCGCTATTGAAGCCCGGGACGCTATGAGAGTCAAATCCAATGAACAGGAACAGCAAGTAATTGCGGACCTGAAAGCAAGCGGCATGAAAGTTACCGAATTGACTCCCGAACAGGTTAAAGCTTTCCAGGATGCTACCAAAGGTGTTGCCAAAGATTTCGAAGATAAAATTGGAGCTGATTTCCTGAAACAATTCCAGGCAGCAGCCAGCTTATAACAGATAGTTTCCGATAAGTATGCTGACGGCCATCAGGCCGCAGCATACTTTTAAAAGCTACCGAAAAGGGGGAGCAAATTTGGATAACTCGTCGACAACAAACAACAACAAAGACAACACGTCCACCATTATAAAACTATGGGACAATTTAGAGATCAGTATATGTCTAGTCGGCATGGTTTTAATGATGACAATTACATTCGTCCAGGTAGTTGCCCGTTATGGTTTTAACTATTCATTCAGTTGGTCGGAGGAGGTTTGCCGCATATTGCTGGTATGGGTTACTTTTGGCGGGTCAGCATACGCTTTTAAAGTTGGTGCCCATATTGGGGTCGAGGCATTGGTCAACATTTTGCCTGGAAAATTAAAGGATTGGGTAATTACTCTGACTAAACTGATCACGATTTTCTTCTTTGCCGTTTTGGCTTATTATGGCTGGTTATTCACCGTTCATCAGTTAGCTCTTGGCCATATAACACCTGCCTTAGGGTTACCTACAGCTGTAGCATATTCGGCGGTTCCTATCGGATCATTGTTGGTAATATTCCGCTTGCTTTACATGGAATACAGGAATTTTAAAAATAACCGCGGGCAGGAGGTGCAGGGGAATTGAGTATAGGATTGATTTTATTCATAGCTTTAATAGTAGGCCTGGGTTTGGGAGTACCTATTGCAGTCGCCATAGGTATGTCAGTTTTGATTTCATTTATAGTGGTTGGCTTGCCGATGGAGGCAGCTGTGCAGCGAATGTATGCAGCAGTTGATTCATTTACACTGATGGCTATTCCCTTCTTTATGCTGGCGGGATCCCTGATGGAAGGCGGCGGCATGTCCAAAAGATTAGTGCGTTTTGCTAATTCACTGGTAGGAACCTTTGCCGGAGGGCTGGCCCATGTACAGGTTCTGGGTTCCTGTTTCTTTGCTGCTTTATCAGGTTCTTCCCCGGCTACCACAGCTGCTATAGGCTCAGCACTGATTCCGGAAATGACCAAAAAAGGTTATCCCCCCGCTTTTTCAGCAGCCGTTCAGTCAGTTGCCGGTACCATCGGACCGATAATACCTCCCAGTATTCCGATGGTCGTTTATTGTGTTATTGCCAGTGAATCAATCGGTGAAATATTTGCTGCCGGAGTTTTACCTGGTTTACTATATGGCGGAGCTTTAATGGTCCTGATTTATATAATCGCTAAAAAGAATAAATACGGAACGACTGAAGTATTTGCCTTAAGAGAAGTCTGGGATTCATTTAAAGATGCTATATGGGCTTTATTAGTGCCACTGATTATCCTGGGCGGGATTTACTCCGGTATTTTTACCCCTACTGAAGCCGGAGCTGTAGCTGCAGTTTATGGCCTGCTTGCCGGTATATTTATTTACAAAGAATTAAATCTCAAAAACATTGCCAGTGTATTCATTGCTTCAGCCAGCAATACTGCAATGGTCTTATTGATAGTAGCGGCGTCCTGCTCTTTTTCCTGGCTGCTGAATATTAAAGGCGTAGCAGCCCAGATCGGAACCTGGTTTATGGCAAATGCAACTTCACAGACGGTATTTTTGCTGTTGGTTTTTGCCTTGCTGCTGTTTATGGGATGCTTTATGGAGACAATTGCCAGTGTTTTGATTGTAACCCCGATTCTGCTGCCGGTAGCGCAATCACTGGGTATTAATACGATATTTTTAGGGTTAGTCATCTGTATGACATTGTCACTGGGCATGGCTACGCCGCCGGTAGGAGAAAATCTTTATATTGCCTGCAGTATAGCCAATGTAAGCTTTGAGGAATTGATCAAAAACGTCTGGCCTTTCATTCTGGCTGCCATGGTGGCAATATTACTGGTTATCTTTATACCCGAGATCGGGTTATGGCTGCCTAGTCTCATATATAAATAATCTGAGGATAAGTAGTTTGTGATTGGAGGTTTACATGCTGAAAGAAACTATTAAGGAATATTCAGGGCAATATATGCAATCATTGCTGTCTCAGCTGCATCAAGTAATTCCTCCTGAGCGGGTTTTGGCCAGAAAAAGAGATTTACTGGTCTATGAATATGATTCCACTCCTTACACAGGAAAGCCGACGGTGGTAGTTCTGCCGGAGTCTGCTGAAGAAGTCAGCCATGTTTTTAAAATTGCCCGGGAGTTTGACTTACCGGTAGTGCCGAGAGGGGCTGGTACTTCTTTAAGCGGAGGCCCGGTACCTAGCTTGGGTGGAATAGTATTAGCCTTAAGCCGCATGGATAAAATTCTGGAAATTGATCTGGAAAACCGGCGGGCAGTGGTTCAGGCTGGGGTTACGAATCAAAATCTGCAGGATGTCTTAAATCCCCTGGGATTTTGGTTTCCGCCTGATCCGGGCAGTATGTCAATTGCTACTATCGGAGGCCATGTAGGAGAAAATGCTGGCGGGCCGCATTGCTTAAAATATGGAGTTACGGCCAATCATGTAATGGGTCTGGAAGTAGTCCTGCCCAATGGAGATATTATAGAAACCGGCGGGTATGTCGAAGACACACCGGGTTATGACCTGACCGGCCTGCTGATTGGTTCGGAAGGGACCATGGGTATTGTCACCAGAGTTATTGTAAGGATCAGTCCCATGCCGGAAGAAACCGTTACCGTTCTGGCTTTACTGAATTCAGCCTGGGACAGTGCCGAAATAGTATCCGAAATAATCAGAAGCGGGTTGAATCCTTCAGTACTTGAAATGGTGGAAGGCAGAATGCTGGAGGAATGCAATGATCTGTTCAAGCTGGAATATCCGGAATCGGTTACCGCACAGCTGATCATTGAAGTGGACGGCGAAAAAGAGGGAATACCTTTTGAGCTGGAAGCTATTATGGATATTTGCCGCAAGCATAATGCCCAGTATTTGAAAATAGCTGAATCTGCAGAAGAAAGAGAAAAGTTATGGGTAGCGCGGCGCGGTACTACTGCGGCCTTGGGAAGGTTAAAGCCGGACTCGGCGGAAAACGATATCGTGGTACCCAGGAGCCAACTGCCCCGGCTGGTAGAAAAGTTAAAAGAAATCGGTATCCGCAACGGCGTAATCCTGGGTGTGGTAATACATGCCGGGGACGGAAATGCTCATCCCCAGGTTCCTTTTGACGGTAAAAATCCTGCAGAAGAGCGGGCTGCCCACCAGGCTTTATGGGAAGCATTTGAAGCAGCGGTGGAATTAGGCGGCACTATCAGCGGGGAACATGGCATCGGCCTGGAGAAAATTGAAGGCATGAGGCTTATTTTCTCCCCGGATGAACTGTTGCTGATGCGGAGATTAAAGCTGGTGTTTGATCCGCAGGAAGTACTCAATGCTGATAAAATGTTCCCCCGCGATATCATCGAGCTGGCAAGGGAGGCAACATCATGAGCAATTTGGAAGCTATGGCGAAGGGAAAAATTTTGTCCGATATATGCCCGGTGCAAAGCGCGGAAGAATTAAACGGTTACCAGTTGGACGGCTTGTCACCTGAATACGTGGTCAAACCCAAAAATGCTGCAGAGGCTGCCCAGGTATTAGCTTTGGCTGCCAGTTCTAAAACGCCGGCAGCAGTGACAGGAAACGGTACTAAATTTGTTTACGGCTCTCCCTTGCAGAAATTGGCCTGGGTTATAAATACTGCTGAAATGGTCAGCGAGCCGGAAATCAAGGCCGATGATTTAATGGTTTTTGCCCAGGCAGGCTTGCCATTATCAGTATTACAGGATCAGCTCAAGCAAAAGAACTTGTTTTTACCAGTAGATATTGGAACTAATGGAGCTACGGTAGGCGGGCTCCTGGCTCACGGGGGCGGCAGTTCACACCGTCTGGCCTATGGCCTGATCCGGGATATGGTACTGGGATTAACCGTTGCATTAACAGACGGAAAGCTTTACAAATTCGGCGGACAGACAGTAAAAAACGTCACCGGTTATGACCTGAGGAAATTGTTTATCGGCTCCAAAGGGACACTGGGGGTTATTACCGATGTATGCTTAAGGGTGTATGCTATCCCGCCGGCTGCCAAAGTATTAATGGTGGCAGCTGACAGCAACGATACAGCCTTTAGAATTGCTGCTGGCCTGGAAAAATTACGTCCGGCTGTGCTGGAGATTTACGATCATTCTTTAGCCAGGCAGTTGTTTAAAGACCTGCCGCTGAATAAAGGCAGTCTGGTGTTAGTAAAGTATGCCGGGCCGGTTCCGTTAGTTGATAAAAAATACCAGGATGCACTAAATGTATTGGCTGCTCATCAGGCAGCTATAGTAAAAGAATTTACGCGTCAGGATGAAAGTAAAATATGGGAAGAGCGGGCGGAGTTTTTTGAAGCCGGGCATGCAGAGAGGAAGGAGCCGGCAGATATATGCCGGGTAAAAATTTCTGTTCCTGCCCGGGAGACGATTAGCATTGCCCAGGCACTGGAAAAGGCTATGCAAAAAAATACTGGATATAAGGCTTCATTATATATACCGGCCGCAGGTTTAATTTACGTTAGTTATGCGGTTACTGATAACCAGCAGTTGCTGCAGGAATTGTCTTCTGTTATCAAGGGAAAACGAGGTTTTATATTATTGGAGAAGGGTCCGCTTAAACTGCGCCGGGATTTTTATGAATATCCCCGGGAAGCATGGGAAGGCCGGATCAAAGAATATTTCGATCCACAGATGGTGCTTAATCCAGGTAAACGTCCATAAAACTAATATTAATTATAGGAGGGTATAAAAATGATAGGAGAAAAAGTTGTATTAAGAGTCAGAAAAAGTTCAGCAGATGCACACTATGCTGGAGAGCTGGTAAATGGTTCCAATATACTGGATTATTTTGGTGATATCGCTACCGAACTGGCTATCAGAAATGACGGTGATGAAGGTTTGTTCCGTTCTTATGATTCAGTTGAATTCTTAGCCCCAGTATATGCCGGTGATTTTATGGAATATTATGGCTGGATTGAAAGCCAGGGCAATACTTCCAGGAAAATGAAATTTGAAGCTTATGAAGTGATTGAATTAAGCCGTGACCCAGAGACAAGTGAATCAGCCGCCAATGTATTGGCCGAACCTATTTTAGTGGGAAAAGCCTCCGGGACTGTGGTAGTCGTGAAAGATTGCCAGCGCGGACCCCAGGATCCGAAATTTAAATAAAGATTCTTTGTTATACGTAGCAACCATTACCGGAGGTGTAATAATGAATAAGGTTGAGATAAAGTTTGAGATATGCAAAGAGTGTGATTACTGCATAACTTTTTGCCCTAAAAAAGAGGTCCTGGCCAAGGGCGCGGATATTAATCTCCGCGGCTATTATCCCCCGGCCTATTATGCGCCCAATTGCACAGGCTGCGGTATCTGTGCGATAGTGTGCCCGGAAGCAGCCATTGAAGTATTTAAAGATGTCATGTAATTACGGGAGGTGAAATCTATGGGAGAAAAAGTATTTATGCAAGCTAATGAAGCACTGGCAGAAGCTGCGATCAGAGTCGGTTGCAAACATTTTTTCGGTTATCCTATAACACCTTCCAGTGAGATACCGGAATATTATGCGCAAAAGGTGCCAGAGGAGAATTTAGTCTTTATTCAGGCAGAAACTGAACAGGCCGCTTTCAGTATGGTGGCTGGAGTCGCCTCAACCGGCAAACGGGCTATGACTGCAACATCAGGGCCGGGAATGTGCCTCGGCTTGGAGACCATATCATTTATGTCAGCGGCAGGGTTGCCGGCAGTTATTGTGGATGTAATGAGGCCAGGGCCCGGTGACGGAGATATACTGGCAGCTCAGGGAGACTACTTCCAGCTGGTCAAAGGCGGCGGACATGGGGATTATTACACTATAGTCCTGGCACCTTATTCAGTACAGGAAATGGCAGACCTGACCGTGCAAGCTTTTGACCTGGCGGAAAAATACCGTAATCCGGTTGTAATAACCAGTGACGGTCTCCTGGGCAAGATGATGGAATCGGTAGAGCTGCCGGAAAAAATAACTTCCAGGACAGATAGCAAGTGGGCGCTTAGCGGGGCTAAAGGACGTGAACCTAATGTTATTACTACCTGTGCCACAGGGCCGGAACAATGGGAGCAATTTAATCTGCAGCTGCAGGCAAAGTTTAAGGCTATGGTAGCTAATGAGCAGCAGTGGCAGAGTTATCAGCTTGAAGATGCAGATATCATAATTGTTGCTTTTGGTACGGTGGCCAGAATAGCGCTGACTGCCATTGACATCGCCCGGGAAAACGGTATGAAAGCAGGCATGATCAGGCCGGTCACCTTATGGCCTTTCCCGCAGCAAGCTTTTAAAGGTTATGAAAATAAAGAGTTTTTCGTAGCCGAACTGAATGCCGGCCAAATGGTAGAGGATGTCAGATTGATAGTTAAAAATGATGACAAGGTCAATTTTTATGGCAGATTCGGCGGCATCACTCCTACTCCGGAAGAGTTATATGAAAAACTTTGCGAGCTATATAAAAAATAATAATCAAGCATTATCTAAAGGAGTGAAGTTTATGAAAGTAGTCTATAAAAGGCCGGAAGCGCTCACCGATGCATATTTTACATTTTGCGGCGGATGCGGGCATGGTATTATCAATAAAATCATTGCTGAAATAATCGACGAATGTGATCTGCAGGAAAAAGCTATTATGGTCTGGCCGATAGGATGCTCTACTTTTGGACCGCAGTATTTTAAAACTGATGCGATATGTGCTTTGCATGGCCGGGCTCCGGCTATAGCCACTGGTATAAAACGCTCCCTTAAGGACAGTTTTGTAATAGTTTATCAAGGGGACGGAGATTTAGCCTCCGAAGGCATGGCAGAAATAATCCATGCGACCGCAAGAGGTGAGAAAATAACCGTGATTTTTGTCAACAATGCTATCTTCGGAATGACCGGAGGACAAATGGCTGCGACTACGGTTATTGACCAATTGACCTCGACTTCTCCTTACGGCAGAAAAGTTGAGGAGAGCGGCTCACCGATAAGAATGGCGGAGTTGCTTTCTCAAATCGACGGTTGTTATTACAGCGAAAGAGTAGCAGTAAACAGCCCCAAAAATATTATTGCTGCCAAAAAAGCTATTAAAAGAGGATTTGATTATCAAAGGAAAAACAAAGGCCTAAGTTTTATTGAAGTCCTATCACCCTGCCCTACCGGTTGGGGAATGAAACCAGTAAAAGCCCTGGAGTGGATAGAGAATGAATGCATGAAAACCTATCCGTTGGGAGTATATAAAAAACCGGAGGTGGCAGGTGATGAGTAAACAATTAATATTCTCGGGAATAGGCGGACAAGGGGTGATACTGGCCGGAAAGATTTTGTGTTCGGTTGCTGCCGGTCAAGGTTATACAGTGTCTTTATCACCAGCCTATGGCCAGGAAAAAAGAGGCGGGCGTACCAGCTGCCAGTGTGTTTTGGGCGAAAAAATCGGCTCACCGGTTATCTCATACGCTGACGTGGTTTTAGTTATGGATGAAAAATCTCTCCTTGATTATGAGAAAAGAGTAAAAAAAGGCGGCTGGCTTCTGATCAACAGTTCCATGGTAAAAAACCAGACTTCCCGCACTGACGTCAAAATAATAGAAATACCTCTGAACGAGATTGCCAATCAGTTGGGCAACCCCAGAACAGTAAATATGGTTGCCCTGGGAGCTGCGGTCAAATGTGCTGAAGTTTTGCCGTTGGATAAAATCAAGGAGCAGATTGACCAACAGATGAAGAGCAGCATTGCTGAAGTAAATAAAAATGCCGCCCAGGCCGGATACGAATATGCTGCCAATATTTAAAAATAACATTTGCTGAAAAATTGTAGTATTATGCGAAGCAGAGATGGGAAGTAGGTGGAGCGATGTCCGCTTTATTGGATGAACTGAAGGAAACCATAAGTGGCTGCAGCCGCTGCGGATTTTGTATGGTCAGATGCCCTTCTTACAACGCGACCAAATATGAATGGGATGCAGCCCGGGGCAGAATAAGACTGGCAAAAGACCTGGTTGAAGGCAACAGAATTATAGACCAGGAGTTAGAAGACCCGATCGATACTTGCCTGATGTGCAGAAGCTGTTATGAAAATTGTCCTTCGGGAGTAGATACCCCCAAAGCTATACAGTTGATGAGAATCATACGCTACCGGGAAGGCAAAATGAAACCGCCTTACAGACTGCTTTTTGAAAAGGTGTTTACCCATCCCAACCTGATGTCATTCGGCACTTCCATGATGAGCAGTGCGCAGAACATTGGATTGGATAAATGGGGTTTAGGTGTGGCAGCGCGTATGATACCGGAGGCTGGAGCAGTTGCACGTATTATTCCGCAATTGCCAGCTAAAAGTGCCAGGAAACAGCTGCCTGTATTTAATGCAGCAGTTGGGACAAAACGAGGGAAAGTGCTTTACTTTTTAGGCTGTGCAACCAACTTGGCTTATCCTGATGCAGCCAAATCTTTGGTTAAATTCATGCAATCACAGGGAGTTGAAGTGACGATTCCCAATGTTTCATGCTGCGGATTGCCGGCATATATGTACGGCCATATAGATGTTGCTCAAAAGTTGGCAGCAAGAAATATCGCTGCAATGGATGTAAGCAATTATGATGCAGTTATAAGCGACTGCCCGACATGCCTGGCTTTTCTGCAGGAGTATCCTGATTTGTTTGCTGAAGGTGAGTCAAATGAAAAAGCTCAGGCCTTATCAGCCAAAGTAAAGGATGTCCCGGAGTATATTTTAAATCTGGGCTTACTGGAGCCTAAACATGAGTTTAACAAAACAATAACTTACCATCAGCCTTGCCATACCGGCCGTTATTTAAAAACCGGATCGCAAAACGAACAGCTGATAAAAAGTTTGCCGGGAATACAATTTATCCCGGCCGAAAATCAAAACGATTGCTGCGGTGGCGCAGGCAGTTATTGTGTTACCCAGCCGGATCGGTCACAAAAGATATTGACCAGGAAATTGCAGGGAATAGCTAAAACCAATGCTGATATATTGGTTACCAATTGCCCGGCCTGCATAATTCAGCTGCGTTCAGGCATAAATAATTCTGAAGATCCTCAGGTCAAAAAAATACAAGTACTTAATTTAATGAATCTGTTGGCCAGCGTTTACGCTTAACATACAGATATGAAGATAAATACTGACAGGTATAAAATGCAGCACTTAACAAGTTGGTTTGTATTATAAAAAACAAATCTATGTTATATGTTTCTCTCCTCTTTTTATTAAACAGGCAGGTGTCTCACTGAAATTACCGTTTAAGGGAGACACCTGCCGATACATTTTACTTCTTCATCAGTTATTGGTTACTTATAATATCTAACATTGCCAAGGAGGTAGACATAGTGGTTATAACAGGTTTGATCATCGTATTGCTTCTGGTTCTGGTCGTACCGTTTATCAGCAGAACTGTTGAAGAGAATCTGGAACCCTTCCTATTTATTATGGGTCTGGCAGCCAGTATCATATCCGGAATAATGAGTAAAGATTTGGCGCTTAAAGCAC